>DATEVP010000280.1:0-5010 GCA_035258465.1 Hyphomicrobiaceae bacterium | reverse complement strand
GGCGACGCCAAGAAGATGACCGAGGAGATCGGCAAGTCCATGGGGCACTGAGCCTGGCCGGTTATTTCCGGGTCAAAGGGAGTGCAGTGCTTCGCTGAGCCACAATTGCCGCCGCCGAACGCGCCTTATCTGTTCGCGATTGTCGAGAAAGTCGCGTGTATCATTCAGTGCCAGTCCGGCGCTGCCCCATGTGAGCACGATTGACCATCCGGCCGTTGGTCCCATTGCAAACAGGCCACCAATTCCGCACCCGAAGCTCAGTGCAAACTTCGTCCAGTGCGGCGTCATTCTTTGATAGAACTCGAACGCCAGCTCCAATTCCTCGAGCGCGTTCGTGAGCCTGCCGCGAAGGTCTTCGCGCAGGATCGGATCTGCCAAGCTCCCGCGCGCGTGAGCGTCGCGATGTTCGCGAAGGATTGAATCCGCTCGCGCGATGATACCGATCGGATCAAAGCGAGCCACGGCACTCCAGTCAGACGGACAGCGAACCAGTCTTGGAGTTGTCGGATTTTTCCGTTCTTGACAAGCTATCGCTCAGCTCACGTGCATATTTCAGATCACGTTCGCTGCGGCTCTGAACAAGATGCTGCAGCAAGATCGCAAAGGAAAACAGGAGCGCCGCGCCGGTGAGCACCAAGACGCCAGTGCGCCATTGCCCGAGCGCAGCCAACAAATCGATGCCTCCGGTGGCGCCAATTCCAGAAATGATGATAGAGAGCGTCAGCACTACGAGTGTCACGCCCCAATTGATTCGATGCCGTAGCGTCAGCTCGCGTTCCATATCCGCCCGAAGCAACTGGAGCTGGCTATTAGCGTTGGCGTTATTTGCGGCGGGCATGACTGACATCGCGATCAAGTGCTCGATGGAGCGCACGGACAGCTAACCAAAAAGATAGTCGCGTAGCGTAGATTTTGCAATCAACCCCAGGGCCTGAAACGCCCGCACGATATTCACGAGCGCGTCAAGCGGGCCGTCCCTCGCCATACCTCAACGAGGCGACTGGCGCACGTTTCCCGGTCTGCGCGCTTGACCCCGCGCCGGGCGCAAGCGACAAGGCGCCGATGTCGCTCCTGATCAAGCTCGCCGTTGGCATCCTTTGCGTCTATGCGCTCCTCGCCTTCGCCGCCTACTTCGGCCAGCGGCGGCTCATGTATTTCCCCGATCGCGCGCGCACCGCGCCGGCGCAGGCGGGCCTCGCCAACGTCGAGGAGCGCCTGCTGCGGACCCCGGACGGGGCGCGCATCGTCGCCTGGTACGGCAAGGCCAAGCCCGGACAGCCGACGCTGCTCTATTTCCATGGCAACGGCGGCGGCCTCGCCGATCGCGCCCCGCGGATTGAGCGCTTCATGGCCGAAGGCTGGGGCGTCTACATGATGGCCTACCGCAGCTACTCAGGCAGCTCCGGCAGCCCGTCGGAGGCGGCCAACGTTGCCGATGCGCGGCTTGCCTATGGCGCGCTGGTGCACGAAGGCGTGGACCCGAAATCGATCATCCTTTACGGCGAGTCGCTGGGCTCGGGGATCGCGGCGCGGATCGCGACCGAGCGGCCGGTGGCCGGGCTCATCCTCGATGCGCCCTACACCTCGATCGTGGAGCTTGCGGCGCAGGTCTATCCCTACCTGCCGGTGCGCCACCTGCTCTCCGACCGCTACGAGACGGACAAGGTGATCGCCCAGGTCAAGGTGCCGGTGCTGATCCTGCACGGCGAGCGCGACCCGGTCATCCCGGTGGCCATGGGCCGCGAGCTGGCGCGTCTCGCCAACGAGCCCAAGCGGCTGGTGACGTTCGCCAACGGCGGCCACAGCGATCTCTACATCAACGGCAACGATGCGCTTGACGCGGTCAGGGATTGGGTCCGCGGCCTCGCCCATTGATCGGGCCACATATGCAAAGGGCCACGCTCTCGCGACGAGAGGTGGCCCTGAGCCCTGAAGTCGTCGTGGAGCGAGAGGCTACCTCGGCCCGCCGCCGCCACCGAAACCGCCGCCGCCAAAACCTCCGCCCCCGCCGAAGCCGCCGCTGCGCGGAGGCCCGCCCGGACGGCCGCCCGGCCTGGCAGCACCCGGCTTGACGGGCGCCTTGCCCGGCAGCAAGCCTTCGCGCTGGGCGCGCTTGCGCGCGAGCTTGCGGGCCCGGCGCACGGCCTCGGCCTGCTCTCGGACGCGCTTCTCGGAGGGTTTCTCGTAATAATTCCGGAGCTTCATCTCACGGAAAATGCCCTCGCGCTGCATCTTCTTCTTCAGCGCCTTGAGGGCCTGATCGACATTGTTGTCGCGGACCTGAACCAGCAAGCGTTGCTATCCTCGTTCGTTCGAGCCTGTTGCACATGCCTTGGCGCGGATGCGGCATCCAACGGCGCACAGCGCCTGGAGCCGAAACCCACGCGTTGGGGGAGCTTCTAGCAAGGGTTGGTTAAAATGTCCATCCAATCTGGAGCTTGGCTGCTGGCTCGCGGCTTCGCTGATCGAGGTCCATGTTCTGACCGCAGTCTGAATGGAGCAGAGTGAGCCCGCACCGCCGGATGCGCGTCCATTCGATCCGGCGTTCTGCCGGCGTGCTATCACCGAGCCCTTGCAGGGCGAGGTCTTGCGAAGAAAGGGACGTCCTGATGGCAGCGCTCGCGGACTATCTGCAGGCCGCGCTCGCCCGCGCGCAGTCGCCGATCGAGGGTGCGGATGGTGCCGTGGCGCCAGAGCAATTGCTGGCGCGGGCGCGGGCCATTGCCGGCGAGCTGGTCGCCCTGAAAATTTCGCCGGCTGAGCCGGTCCTCGCGACCTTCTCAAATCACCCTGCCGACCTCGCGGCCATGCTCGGCATCTGGCTCGCGGGCGGCGTCGTGGTGCCGCTCCATGCCGATGCCGCTGCGCGCACGGCCGAGGGCTTGCAGCGCGCGGTCGGCGCCCGCCTGCGCATCGGGCGCGACCGCGTCGAGATCGTCGCTGCCACCCCGCCGCCGGCGCGAGAGTTACTCCGCCAGGCTGCGTTGATCCTCTTCACCTCGGGCAGCACCGGGAGCCCCAAGGGCGTCGTCATCGGCCACGATCGCCTCGCCGGCAAGCTCGAGGTGCTCGACCGCCTGTTGCGCCTGAGCGCCCAGGACGGCGTGGTCGTGCCGCTGCAGCTCACCTTCATCTTCGGCATCTGGGTCAGCCTGCTCACCCTGCAGCGCGGCGCCCGCCTCGTGCTCGTCCCGAAGTTCACGCCCGAGGGCCTGTCGCGATCGCTTGCCGGCGGCGCGACCGTGCTGGCGGCGGTGCCATCGATGCTCAGGGCCATGGTCGGCGGTAAGCTGGAAGCCCCCGCGCTGGGCAAGATCCTCACGGGCGGCGAGCTGTTTCCCGCCGCGCTCGGCGAGAGCGTGCGCGCGATGCTGCCGCGGGCCGGCATCTACGACCTCTACGGGCTCACCGAGACGGGATCGTGCGACTTCTGCCTGCCGCCGGGCGAGCGCGGCGAGGGCGCCGGCTCGATCGGGCGGCCGACCGAGGGCGTGGATTTCCGCGTCATCGGCGAGGATGGCCGGCTCACGCCTGACGGCACGTCCGGCGAGCTGTGCATCCGCACGCCCTTCGACATGCTGGGCTATCTCGACGATCCGGCCCTGACCGCAGCCTCTTTCAGCGAGGGCCATTTTCGCACCGGCGACCTGGCCCGGGTGCGCACCGACGGCCGGGTGGAGATCGTCGGCCGCCTGAAGGACATCATCTCCCGCGGCGGCAACAAGATCGCCCCCGCCGAGATCGATGCGCTGCTCTCCTCCCACCCCGGCGTGGCCGCGGCGCTCAGCGCCGGCATCCCCGATGCGCGCCTCGGCGAGGCCATCTGCGCCATCGTCGTGCCGAAACCCGGTGCGGAGCTGACAGCCGACGCCCTGCGCCGCTGGGCCGCCGAGCGCATCGAGAAATTCAAGGTGCCGGACACGATCTATTTCCGCGACACCCTGCCGCTCGGGCCCACCGGCAAGGTTCTCCGATCGGGCGTGGCCCGGGTGGCGCGCGAGATGGCGGGCCAGCCCTAGCCTCTCCGTCAAACAAGGTGCCAACATGCGTGCAACAAGGGCCGACAATGGTCCAACGAGCGCACGACAAGCAGCCGACATTGCTTCTACAAGCACTTTCATCCTCGCAGCGGCATTCCGCTCGAGGTTTTGCTCAGTGCAGGGGCTGCGGGGCGGTGGGCGCCGCGTTCCTTTAGTTTTTACAGGCGGCTCCTCACCGCCCCGCGCAGGGTTTCTGGCCTGATCGTCGCTTTTAACCTCACTCGGGGACCGGGATTCCCACCCGGCGGCGACGCTGAGCCCCGTTGCCAGGGTCCGCGTCGACCCCGGCCCGGCACTGCACTCCGCCCTCACGCCGATGACGCCTCATGAGCGCGACCCCTTGTGGGGCGGAGCAAGCGCGATCCTACGCGCGCCCGACCCCCCGGGGATAAGGTCGATCAGTATGAACGGTAAACGGGGTCGGCCCCCTTGCCAAAGCGCGGGCAGCGATCCACCAGTGCCGCCCAAGGGGTCTGACCCCGTCACTCCGCTTGCGCTTGCGTCCTGATGGGCGCGCGGCGCTCCTCGATCATCGCCTACGGCTGCTAACGTTTGCGCCTGCCGTCGACCGCAACGAGCATCGGCTCCCCACCCTCGGGCCGCCTTGCGCCCCTACCCCCAAGCATGCCCGCGAGCCCGTGCGCGATGTCGCCGCGTCGCTCCACCCGGATGCGCGCGAGCCCGAGCCAGGTGGCCATCAGCCGCAGCTCGGCGGCGAGCGGATCGATGATCGCGGCCCTTGCCGCGTTCGCCTCGGCATGCGCCGCCTCTACGCGCAAGGTCGAGGCCGCCCGGTCCGCCTTGAGGTCGACGCGCGCGACGATGCGGTCGCCCAGCAGCAGTGGCAGCACGTAGTAGCCGAACTCACGCTTCTCGCGCGGCGTGTAGATCTCGATGCGGATGCGGGCGCCGAACAGCGCCTCCGCGCGCTGGCGCTGCCAGATCAGCGGATCGAACGGCGCGAGCAGGG
>DATEVP010000279.1:0-3149 GCA_035258465.1 Hyphomicrobiaceae bacterium | reverse complement strand
TGGACGAAAGGCCCGACGGCTTTGCGGTCTCCGCCCCGTTTTGACGGGCCAGAGACATCATATTCGCGCTGGGTTCAACAGCCGGGGAAGGCCGAAGGAGGAAGGCTCATGGCGGTGTTGATCGAAGCCAAGAACCTGCGCAAGCGCTTCGGCGACATTGTCGCCGTCGATGGCATATCGCTCGAGGTCGGACGTGGCGAGGTGCTGGGCTTCCTGGGCCCCAATGGCGCCGGCAAGTCGACCACCATGAAAATGATCACCGGCTTCCTCGAGCCCGATGCGGGCAGCGCCCGCATCGCGGGCATCGACATGTTCGACAACCCGAAGGCGGCGAAGGCCAAGCTCGGCTATCTGCCGGAGGGCGCGCCGAGCTACGGCGACATGACCAGCCGCGCGTTCCTCGCCTTCATCGCCGCGATCCGCGGCTACGACCGCGAGGAGGCGAAGAAGCGCGTCGCGATCGCGGCCGAGAAGGCCGGGGCCACGTCCGTGCTCGAGCAGAAGATCGACACGCTGTCCAAGGGCTACAAGCGCCGCGTCGCCATCGCCCAGGCGATTCTGCACGATCCGCAGGTGCTGATCATGGACGAGCCGACCGATGGTCTCGATCCCAATCAGAAGCACCAGGTGCGCAAGCTCATCGACGAGATGGCAAAGGAAAAAGCCATCATCGTCTCGACCCATATCCTCGAGGAGGTGGAGGCCGTGTGCTCGCGAGCCATCATCATCAACCGCGGCCGGATCATCGCCGACGGCACGGCGGAGGACCTCATGCGGCGGCTCCCGCATCATGGCGCCATCGCCATCCGCGTCCCCGCCGATCGGGCCAAGGCCGTCACCAGCGCGCTGTCGGGCTTCTCCGGCGTGAGCGCGGTGGAGACCGTCAGCAGCGCCAACGGCCGCGTGCAGCTGCGCGCGCTGCCCAAGAACGGCGCCGCCATCGCTGCCGATCTTGCCGCCTTCATTCGCCAGAAGTCGATCGAGGTGGACGAGCTCTTCGTCGAGCGCGGCAATCTCGACGACGTGTTCCGCCAGATCACCACTTCGGACGATGGAGCTGCCCGTGCGTGACCTTGTGCGCAACACGTTGATCATCGCCCGGCGCGAGTTCGCGGCCTATTTCGCCACGCCGCTGGCGATGGTGTTCCTGACCATCTTCGTGGCGCTCACCGGCGCCTTTGCCTTCTACGTCGGCGGCTTCTTCGAGCGCGGCCAGGCCGATCTCGCGCCCTTCTTCCAGTATCACCCCTGGCTCTATCTGATCCTGGTGCCGGCCGTCGGCATGCGGCTGTGGGCCGAGGAGCGCAAGACGGGAACGATTGAGCTGCTGATGACGCTGCCGATCTCGCCGTGGGAGGCGATCCTCGGCAAGTTCATTGCGGCATGGGGCTTCGTCGGCGTCGCGCTTCTCCTCACGACGCCGATGTGGATCACCGTCAACGTGCTCGGCAATCCCGACAACGGCGTCATCCTGGCGAGCTACATCGGCAGCTTGCTGATGGCCGGCGCGTTCCTGGCGATCGCATCGTGCATCTCGGCGCTGACGCGCAACCAGGTGATTGCCTTCATCGTCTCGGCCGCCATCTGCTTCCTGCTCGTCATGAGCGGCCTGGAGCTCGTCTTGAACGTGCTGCGCGTCTGGACGCCGGGCTTCGTCGTCACGGCCGTCTCGTCCTTGAGCTTCCTCTCCCACTTCGACCGCATCACCAAGGGCGTGCTCGAGCTCTCCAGCATCGTCTTCTACGTTTCGCTCATCGTCTTTTCCCTGTTCGCCAACAGGATCTTTGTCGAGCTGAAGAAGGCCGATTGAGGAGAAGTACCGTGCGTGATTTTCTTGACAGGGTCCTGGCGGTGTTCAACAGGGGTGCCGATTGGCTGGTCGCGCGCTGCGCGGGGCTGCCGCGTCACACGCTGGCCTGGAGCAGCATTGGCCTGGCGCTCATTCTCCTCCTCAGCGTCAACCTGATCGCGTCCAATGCGTTGCGCAACTCGCGGGCCGATCTCACCCAGCAGCGTCTCTTCACCATCTCGCCGGGCACCCGCGCCATCCTGCGCACCATCGATGAGCCGATCAGCGTGCGGCTGTATTACTCCAAGCGGCTGGGCGAGGCCGCCTCCCTCTACGGTCGCTACTTCGAGCGTGTGCGCGCGCTGCTCGAGCAGTATCGCGACATCTCCGGCGGCAAGCTCGAGCTCGCCATCTTCGATCCGGAGCCGTTCTCGGATGCTGAGGATCGCGCCGTGGCGGCGGGGCTCAGGGGTGTGCGCCTCAACCAGGAGGGCGAGGTCGGCTATTTCGGCCTCACCGGCACCAATGCCACCGACAACGACGTCACCATCCCCTTCTTCACCACCGACCGCGAGCCCTTCCTGGAATACGACGTCACCAAGCTGATCTACGGGCTCGCCAATCCCAAGAAACGCATCGTCGGCCTGCTCAGCGGCGTGCCGATCGATGGCGGCATGAACCCGATGGCCATGATGGGCGGCGGCGGCCGGCAACAGATCCCGCCGCAGATGATCATGGAGCAGATCCGCGACTTCTTCGAGGTCAAGACGCTGACCCAGAACGCCAAGGAGGTCCCCGCCGACGTCGATGTGCTGATGATCGCCCAGCCCGACCGCCTGACGGAGGAGGCCGCCTATGCCATCGATCAGTACGTGCTGGGCGGCGGCAAGGTACTGGCCTTCGTCGACCCGGTGGCCGAGATGGGCGCGCGCGCGGGCCCGATGGGCATGGGCGCAGGCGGGCCAAGCCCCGATTTCATCAAGCTGCTGAAGGCCTGGGGCGTCGACTTCGATCCGACCAAGGCCGTCGGCGACATCGGCACTGCCCGGCGCGTGCAGTTCGGCGGCGGCGCGCGGCCGGTGGTGACGGAGTACGTGGCCTGGCTCGGGCTCGACCGCGGCAGCATCGACAGCAAGGACGTGCTGTCGGGCGGCATCGAGCGGCTCAACCTGGCTTCGGCGGGTTTCCTGACGAAAACCGAGGCCGCAACAACGCAGGTGTCGCCGATCCTGCTGACGAGCCCGCAGGCGATGCAGATCGGCACGGACAAGCTGGGGCCCATGCCCGATCCCGTCGCGCTGCTGCGCGCCTATAAGCCCGAGGGCAAGCCGTTGATGCTGGCCGCGCGCATCTCCGGCGA
>DATEVP010000278.1:0-2493 GCA_035258465.1 Hyphomicrobiaceae bacterium | reverse complement strand
GTCGCCCTCCTTGCCGTAGGTCGAGTAGGTCTCGAAGTCGGTGCCGTCCGTCAGCACCACCTTGATGCGGTGGTAATGGGGGTGGAAGTCTTCCAGCTTTTTCATGGGATCGCTCGGATCTGTGGGCGTCTTGCCGGCATGGGCTGCGTGCGAACGCCGGCCTGGGAGAATATTGGGCCCTCATACTGCATGAGGCGCCGCCGGACAAGCGGCCCCCCGGGTAAGCACAGTTTACCGGCCCGCTCGCGGCTTTGCGCCAAGGCTGCCCGCGCCCGCTTTCGGGGCCCTGCTGCCGGACGCCCGCGCGGGGCACGGTGAAATTTGACCCTGAGCCGTCGTATTGCCCCACCGCCACATCGTGTGACATTGCAGAAACCCTGACCGGATTGTGGCCGGAGATTCTCAGTCGGCCGCTGGTGGCGCAGAACAGCTGGCTAGAGCCGATATTTTTCGGGATTAGGGGGTCAGGCCGCCGCCCGACGAGAAACGCCTTTCTGATCGCCGCGTGCTGAACTATGATGGTCGCACTTGCCCGTCAAAGGGGAGTAGCCTCACCGTACGGGTCGTCAGCACGAGATCATTCTCCGTCCGTACGGGCAACGCGCCAAGCGTTGCAGCGAGACCTTTGCCAGGAACTGTAAGCCGAAATCTCCTGCTGGAGGGCCGCAGCATCGCGGCTGACCGGCGGCGGTGACGGCGCTGTACTGGTCGGAGGTCATCGTGCTGAAGGCACCGGTGCCCGCGGATGGTTCGCGGATTGCTTTCTGCGCCATCCGGCGCGCTGTCAAACTCATCGAAGACTGCGAGCTGTCTTCCCAGTTCGGACATAGCGGACGGCTTCGAGGCTTGCCCCTTCGCCGCGGCCCCACTGATCGACGAGTACGCGCGCTCCACCCCCTGCAGCGACCGCCACGGATCCTAGGCTGCGCCTCGTCGCACCCGAGAACGATATCTCTGCAAGCCGAGAGTTCGCCTGGTCGACCAGCATCGATCGCAAGGCAAGTCCAGTGGTAAGCCGATGACTTCATCCGCTAGCGGCATGTTCGAGCGTTGGGCCACGTAGGAGAGACAATGTTGCAAACCGCCACCCCCCAGCGTCGGCAAATTGACGGTGACGGTAAGTCGGCCCGATCGATCTCACGCACCGGAAATCTTTCGACACCGCCTCACTGCGATCCGGCCGAGGCGGTGGTCTTGGCACTCGGCTCCGATGTTGCGCACGGCTTGAGCTGCACCGAGGCGCAGCGGCGGCTGGAACAGTACGGGCCCAACCAACTGAAGAGTGCGCCGGAAACACGCTGGTGGCAGCGGCTGCTTGAGCAGTTCAAGAACTTCCTGGTGATCATCCTGCTCGTCGCCGTCGTCATCTCGATGATCGAATGGCTGCTGCAGGACCCGCGCGAGACCGCCCTGCCCTACGAGGCGATCGTCATCATGGCGATCGTCGTGCTCAACGCGATGCTCGGCTTTATCCAGGAGGCGCGGGCCGAGAAGTCGGTTCGGGCGCTAATGGCCCTTGCCGCCCCCGAATCGACGGTGGTTCGCGACGGCGAGCGGCGGCGGATCGCGGCCCACGAGATCGTCCCCGGCGACATCGTTCTGGTCGAGGCCGGCGACAAGATTCCCGCCGACGCCCGCATCGTCGAGGTTGCAAATCTACAAACCGACGAGGCTCCTTTGACCGGCGAGAGCATGCCGGTGGCCAAGGAGACCAAGCCTATCGACGCCGATGTCGGCCTCGGCGACCGCCGCAACATGCTGTACGCGAGCACGGTCGCCACCTACGGGCGCGGCCGGGCCATCGTTGTCGCGACCGGGATGGGGACCGAGGTCGGCCGCATTGCAGGTCTGCTCGAAACCGCCGAGAAACAGCCGACGCCGCTGCAGCAGGAGCTCGACCGCACCGGCAAGCGGCTGAGCATCATCATGCTGGGGATATGCGCCGTCGTGTTCGCGGCCGGCCTGTTCAGCACCTCCACCTTCACGCTCAACGTCGTGCTCAGCCTGTTCCTGTTCGCCGTGGCGCTGGCGGTCGCCGCGATCCCCGAGGCGCTGCCGGCGATCGTGACCGTGGGGCTGAGCCTCGGCGTGCGGCGTATGGCGGCGGCCCATGCCATCGTTCGCAAGCTGCCGGCGGTCGAGACGCTCGGCGCTGCGACCGTGATCTGCTCCGAAAAGACCGGCACACTGACACGCAACGAGATGACCGTGCGTGCGATCATGACGGCCGAGGCGCTCGTCGAGGTCGGCGGCAGCGGCTACATCCCGGAGGGCGAGTTCACCGTCGGGGGGGCCAAGCTCGCCGAAACGCCGGGCACTCGCGCTGCCGTCGAGAAAACGCTGCGCGCGGCTGCGCTCGCCAACGACGCGGCGCTCGTGAACAGCGAGGGGCGCTGGAAGGTGCAGGGCGATCCGACCGAAGGCGCGCTGATCGTTGCGGCGCGCAAGCTCGGCGTGGCCGAGTCCGAGCTGGCGCGCTTCCCTCGTATCGCG
>DATEVP010000277.1:0-2555 GCA_035258465.1 Hyphomicrobiaceae bacterium | reverse complement strand
AGATGGCTCAGGCGCTGTTCGGCAAGTCCGAATCGCTCGCGGCGGGTGCTGCTCCTGGAGTGAGACAACAAAAGCGAAGCGCGTCGAACGGCGGCGTGGGCGGCGCCAACTTCCTACCGGGCCTGTTCGGCAACTAGGCTCTGTCCCTGGGTCACGACGTCTGCCTTTGGCACGAAGCGGACCAACTCGTGGGGCGCTGCTTAAGTCAGCAACTGACCCATAGCCGACATTCGCCGCTCGACCTTGCGGGACGTAGGCCGAAATGCGAAAAGTTCAACGAAAGGCGAAGTCATGAAGATCGTAGTAATCGGAGGAACCGGACTCATCGGTTCGAAGGTCGTGAGCAAGCTGACGCAGCTCGGGCATGAGGCTCTTGCAGCGGCGCCCAATACCGGCGTCAACACAATCACTGGCGAAGGTCTTGCCGAAGCGCTCGAAGGTGCGCAGGTCGTCGTCGATATGGCGAACTCTCCGTCCTTCGAGGACCAGGCGGCCATGGATTTCTTCCAGACCGCGGGAAAAAATCTGATCGAAGCCGAGAAGGCTGCAGGAGTGCAGCTGCACGTTGCCCTTTCTGTCGTCGGCACCGAGCATCTTCAGGACAGCGGCTATTTTCGCGCCAAGCTGGCGCAGGAGACGCTCATCAAGAGCGCGCCGATCCCCTATACGCTGCTCCACGCGACGCAGTTCATGGAGTTCCTTCGTGGCATCGCCCAATCGGCGACCGAAGGTAATACAGTGAGCCTGTCGCATGCGTTCATTCAGCCGATGGCGGCCGAGGATGTTGCGACCGCAGTGGTCGAAGCAGCGCTTGCGCCGCCGGCGAACGGTACGATCGAAGTCGGCGGACCGGAGAAGTTCCACCTCGACGAGCTGGTCGCTCGCGTCCTCGAATATGACAAGGATCCGCGCAAGGTCGTCATCGATCCGGACGCGCGCTACTTCGGCGTCAAACTGAGCGAGAACTCGCTCATTCCGGGCAAGGACGCGAAGCTCGGCTCAACCAAATTCGATTGGTGGCTCGAGAACGTTGCGCCGCCGCCGAAGAAGTAGAGCCTTCGGTCGACCCAGATGCTACCCGTGCCGAGCTGGCCGGGCAGCGGTTCACGGCGCCCTCGCGCGCCCACAACAGATGAGATCAACCATGCTGAAAAAGCTCTGTCTTGGCCTGGCCATCGTGCTCGGTGTCGCAGCTGAGGTGAATGGCCTCTATATGCTCTACTCGCCGGTGGGTTGGTACTTCGCTGTGCCGGGTGTCACGACAACCGGCCCATTCAACCAGCACTTCATCCGCGACATTGGCCTGATCTTTCTGTTCCTGGGCACTGCGTTCCTGGTCGGCGCGGCGCGTCCGCAATACCGCATCGTCTTGTGGGCCGCCCCCACGCTCTGGCTCTGGGGCCATGCGCTCTTCCACTTCTGGGAGGTCGCCGTCGGCATCTGCGGTCCCTCCGCCATCGCACGCGATTTCCCGGCCGTAACGCTGCCGGCCATCCTCGGCACGATCTTGACGCTCTGGGCAGTTGCCAATGCCCGCGCAGAACGGGCCGTCCCCGCAAGAACCTAGTTGTTGCTTACCCCACCCACCGCCACCACCCCTGTGGAAACTACCGATGACCCCACGTATGAACATCTTCCTCGCCGCACCCGAAGCCGCTTCAATGACCGGTCTTGGCACATTCCAGACGTGCCGCCCGCGGCACAAAAGCGGACTCAGGGCTAGCTAAGGGCCGGCGCTATTTCGCCGCGGCCGTGACCTCGGACCGTTCGATGCCGGCGAGGATCGCGCGGGCAAGCTCGCTGAGCGAGGGATCGCGCGCGCCCATCACCAGAATGAGATCGCCTGGCCTTGCCTCTTGCGCGATCCGCGCCACGAGCCGCTCGCGCGAGGCGGCAAACTCGGCCTTCGTGCCCAATGCGCCGATCTCGGCCACGATGTCGGACGCCGAGAAGTCGCGCGTGGCGGTCCCGCCCGCGTAGAACACTTCGAGCATCCATAGCAGGTCCTCCGGCGCAAGCTCGCGGGCGAAGGTCGTGACGAAGTCGCGGCGCAGGAAGCGCGTCGGCCCATAGCCATGCGGCTGGTAGATCGCAAGCACGCGGCGAGCGCGGAGCTTCGCCGTCCTGATCGCCGCCGCGATCTTATCGGCATTGTGGGCGAAATCGTCGACGACCTCGACGCCGCGCGTTCGTCCCACGGTCTGGAACCGCCGGCCGATGCCGCGGAAGCTTGCGAGCGGGCTCACCATCTCTTCGAGCGTCACCCCGAGCACGCGGCAGGCGGCGATCGCCGCCAGCGCATTGGCGACGTTATGCGCGCCCGGCACCGGCAGCATGAACTTTGTATCCATCACGCGGAAGCGGCTTGAGGCCGGTCCAAGCTCGACATCCTCGCCGCGCATATCGGCCCGCGCGCTGGTGCCGAACCGTATCGCCCCGCCGGCGAACGGATCGAGAGTCTCGGCATCCCCCACCACCAGCGCCGCGCGCGCGCGGGCGCGCAAGGTGGCGAACATGGCGGCGACCTCGGCCATCTCCTTGTGGTCGCCCTGCAA
>DATEVP010000276.1:0-2036 GCA_035258465.1 Hyphomicrobiaceae bacterium | reverse complement strand
GGCGTGTCGCCCGGGAGCACCGGGACGGCGGCCTGCGCCACAATAGGCCCACAGTCCATCTCGGGCCGCACGAAATGCACGGTGCAGCCGGTGATGGTGACGCCTTCATCCAGAACGCGAGCGTGGGTGTGCAGGCCTTTGAACGCGGGCAGGAGGGACGGGTGGATGTTGAGATGACGGTTCCACCAGCGCCGCACGAAGCCTTCCGTATGGAGCCGCATGAAGCCGGCGTTGCAAAGAAGCTCCACGCCTGCCTCTCGCAGCGCCTCGTCGAGGGCGGCGTCGAAGTCCTCGCGCGAGGCGAAATCTTTGTGGTTGATGACAAGCGCGGGAATGAGACTCGCCTCGGCGCGCAGGAGACCTTGCGCGCCAGGCACGTTCGACACCACGAGGACGATCTTGGCGGGATAGGTGGGATCCCTACAGGCATCGATCAGCGCCTGGAGGTTCGAACCCCGGCCCGAGATGAGGACGCCGACGTGTTTCCTCGTCACCGGGCGCCCCACGCAAGCTCACCCCTATAACGAACCGCAGCGCCGCGGCCGCGCTTGGCGATCGCGCCGATCACTTTCGTCTCGTCGTCGAGGCGTTTGAGCACGCGCTCAACCTCCTGAGGGCTCACGATGAGGATCATGCCGATGCCGCAATTGAAGGTCCGCAGCATCTCCTTCTGGTCGAGCCGTGCTTCCACTTGCAGCCAGGCGAACACGGCCGGAAGGGCGAAGGCGCCAAGATCGATCTCGGCGGCAAGGCCCTCAGGGAGCACGCGCGGAATGTTGTCGGTGAGCCCGCCGCCGGTGATATGGGCGAGCGCCTTGACGGCGCCGCTTCGGCGAATCGTTTCAAGGATCTGCCGGACATAGATGCGGGTCGGTGTGAGCAACGCCTCGCCCAGAGTCAGGTCTGGTGCAAACGGTGCGGCGTCGTTCCAGCTCAAGCCGGTCTCTGCGACGACGCGGCGCACCAGGGAGAACCCATTGGCATGCACGCCGGAGGACGGCAGCGCGAGGATAACGTCGCCTTCAGCAATGTTCTTCCGCGGCAGCAATGACGAACGCTCGGCTGCGCCTACGGCAAAGCCGGCGAGATCGTAGTCGCCCGGCGCATAGAGTCCCGGCATCTCGGCGGTCTCGCCGCCGATGAGCGCGCATCCTGCTTCCTTGCAGCCCTTGGCGATGCTGGCGATGACCGTCTTGGCCACGCCGAGGTCGAGCTTGCTGCAAGCGAAGTAGTCGAGGAAGAACAGGGGCTCGGCGCCCTGCACCACGATGTCGTTGACGTTCATGGCGACGAGATCGATGCCGATGCCGTCATGAATGCTGGTCTCGATGGCAAGCTTGAGCTTGGTGCCCACGCCGTCGGTGGCGGCGACCAGCACGGGGTCCTTAAAGCCGCACGCCTTGAGATCGAAGAGGCCGCCGAACCCACCGATCCCGCCGAGCACACCCGGGCGTTTGGTCTTTGCCGCGAGAGGGCCGATGGCCTCAACCAGCGCGTTCCCTGCGTCGATGTCGACGCCGGCATCGCGATAGGTCAGTTTAATCTTGTCCGTGGGAGTTGCGGGCACCGAACCACTCGGGGTGCAGAAGCAGGCGATTTGGCATAACAATCGTGCCGGACGAGGCCCGTCAAGGCGGAAAGGCCGTGGGTCCGCCACATTCGCAAGGTTTACCGAAGGTGAAGGTTAGGGCGTCCTCGGGCCCAAACCCGTGGCGGTGGCGGCAGAACTAGACATGGCGTTGTGGCGACTGAAGCGTTCGGCGCGGGCGGCGAGCCTCCTCATCCTGCTGCCGCTTTTTTCCTTCGCGGCCTCCTTCGGCGGCGCTGCCCAGGCTGCCGACGGCCTCTATGAGGTCGCCAAGCTTTCGGTCGATACCACTGCCCAGGATGCCGTCGCCGCGCGGGCGACGGGAATGGCCGAGGCCGAGATGCGCGCCGTCAAGATCGTGCTGCAACGTCTCGTGCCTCTCAGCGCCCAAGAGCTGCTGCCCGAGCTCAGCCAGGAGGATGTCGAAGCCATGGTCAATGGAGTCTCG
>DATEVP010000275.1:0-3256 GCA_035258465.1 Hyphomicrobiaceae bacterium | reverse complement strand
GATTGCAGATCGACACTGGCACGATCCTGATCGACGGCGATGATGCCGCGATCATCGCCGCCGCCGTGCCGCACGCCGCCCATTTCCACGCGAGCGAGCCCAACATGGTGCCGGTCGGCAGTCTGGCGAGCGACCACCGGGCGCTTGGCGCGGCGCTGCGCCAGGCGGGGTACGCCGGATGGAAGTCGGTCGAGATGACGACCGTCGAGAATTGGCGCCAGGCTCTGAGAAACGCCGCACGCCTGATGGCGGACGCCTATGCGTAAGAGAGCGCCGCGCTAATGGCCGCAGCCGACGCTGATGCAACAAAGGCCGCGCCGCGCGAGATTCCCGCCCACGACGTCGAGGTGTTCTCACCCAAGGCTCACCGCCATGCGCTGGTGATCCCCGTGTTGAACGAGGGCGAGCGGATCAGGGGCCAGCTTCGCAGCATCGCGGCGCTCCGGCCTCGGGTCGACGTGGTCATCGCTGATGGCGGGTCGACAGATGGATCGGTTGCGGCGGATTTCCTGCGCCAGACCGGCGCGAGGGCCCTTCTGATAAAGCGCGGGCCGGGCCGGCTTTCCGCGCAGCTGCGCATGGCCTACGCGTGGTGCCTCGATGAAGGCTACGAGGGCATCGTCACCGTCGACGGCAACGGCAAGGACGGCCTCGAGGCGATCGACCAGTTCGTCGCCAGGCTCGAGCAAGGCTACGACTTGATCCAGGGCTCGCGGTATCTCCCGGGCGGCGCATCGATCAACACGCCGCTCGATCGCACGCTGGCCGGGCGATGGCTGCACGCGCCGCTGGTCAGCTGGGCCGCCGGCTACCGATATACGGACACCACCAACGGGTTTCGCGGCTACTCCGCCCGACTGCTGCGCGATCCGCGCGTGGCCCCGTTCCGCGCGGTGTTTAAGGACTACAACTTGCTCGCCTACCTCTCCGTGCGTGCGCCCCAGCTCGGCTATCGATGCACGGAGATTTCCGTCGTTCGCTCCTATCCGGCCTCGGGCGCCACGCCGACCAAGATCAACTCGTGGCGGGGGCGATGGTCGATGTTGGGGGAGCTGCTGAAGACGGTGCGCGGCGACTACACGCCCAAGCCGGACGCGGTCGCATAGACGCGAAGCGCGTAGGTTGGGTCGAGCGTCAGCGATGACCCAACGCTGCGGTGTCGGCATTTGTGGCTGCCCCTCACCCTCGGAACAAGTCCGAGGGCAGGCCCCAACCCTCTCGTCATGGCGAAGCCATGCTTAAGCCATGCTCCGCATGGACGCGCTGATGGCGGACGCGGAAGCGTCGGCGGTGCGCGGGGAGAGGGAGAGGCAATCGCTACGTCGGCACGCCAAGCATCAGGCCGATGTTCTGCACGGCGGCGCCGGAGGCGCCTTTGCCGAGGTTGTCGAGACGCGCGACCAGCACGGCCTGGCCGTGCTTGGCGTTGGCGAACACGCGCAGCTCCATGGCGTCGGTCTCGTTGAGGGCCAGCGCGTCGAGCTTGCCGCCCTTGACCGAGGCATCCCCCGCCGGCACCACCTTCACCAGCTTGGCGCCGGCAAAGTACGCGACCAGCGCCGCCTCCAGGTCGCGCGCGGCGGGCTTGCCGGGCAGCGTGTCGAGATGCAGCGGCACGCTCACCAGCATGCCCTGCCGGTAGTTGCCGACGGAGGGCACGAAGATCGGCCGCCGCGTGAGCTTGGCGTAATGCTGCAGCTCGGGCAGGTGCTTGTGCTCGAGGCCGAGGCCGTAGAGCTCGAAGGCCGGCGCCCGGCCCTGCTCGTAGGCCTCGATCATGCTGCGGCCGCCGCCGCTGTAGCCGCTCACGGCGTTGACGGTGACGGGATAGTCGGGGGGCATGAGCCCCGCCTCCACCAGCGGCCGGATCAGCGCGATGCCGGCGGTCGGATAGCAGCCTGGATTGGAGACAAGGCTTGCCCCCTTGATGGCCGCGGCCTGGCCCGGCGCCATCTCCGCAAAGCCGTAGACCCAGCCCGGCGCCACGCGGTGGGCGGTGCTGGCGTCGACGATCTTGGGCGCCTCTCCGCCCAGCGAACGGGCAAGCGCCACCGCCTCCCTGGCGGCCTCGTCGGGCAGGCAGAGCACGACGAGATCGGCCTGCTGCATCAGGGCAAGGCGCGCCTGATTGTCCTTGCGCTTGTCGGTGGCGATGCTCTTGACCTCGATGCCGGCAACGGCGGCCAGCCGGCGGCGGATCTCGAGGCCGGTGGTGCAGGCCTCGCCGTCGATGAAGACGATGGGCTTGGTGGCCCGCACGGATTGGGGCTTGCCTCTGGCCGGCGTCTTGGGCCTGGCGGATGTCTTGGCGGTCATGGCGGAAGCTCTAGGATCAGGGGCAACGAAAAAGCCGCGTTACTTGCGCGGCTTGGGCGAAGCGAAACGCTAGCAAGCGTCCGTCATCGCACCCGCGCAGTGCGCGTGCGGCGGCATCGGAGCGAAGCGTTGCCTGCCGTGATCATGCGCGTCTTATGCGGAAGGTGCCTTGTTCTGTCAATACGCGCAGTCGCCGCTATCGACCGCCGAGACCCCGGATCAGGCTCGGCAGATCTTCGGCGCACCAGATGCCGGCCAGGGTCTTGCAGGCCACCTCGCGCGAGCCGTCGTAGATCATGTCGAGCGCCACCCAGACGATGATCAGCAGGCCGATCCAGGTGACCCACTTGAAGCGCGCCAGCATGCCGGCGATGAAATTCGCGGCTACGGCCATCAGAATGACCGCGACGCCGAGGCCGACGACGAGGACGGTCAGCGAGCCCTTGGCCGCGCCGGTCACCGCCAGCACGTTATCGAGCGACATCGACACGTCGGCCAGCACGATCTGCGTCACCGCCGACCGGAAGCTCAAGGGCGGCCCGGCCGGATCTGCCGCGGCCGCGTGCCCGCCCTGGGCGGCGCCCCGCCGGTGGCTGATCTCGCGGTACATCTTCCAGCACACCCACAGCAGGATCAGGCCGCCGGCGAGCGTCAGGCCGACGATGGCGAGCAGCTGGGTGGCAACCGCCGCGAAGACGACGCGCAACAGCACGGCGCCGACGATGCCCCACAGGATGACGCGGGCGCGAAACTCCGCGCTGACGCGGGAGGCGGCGAGGCCGACGATGATGGCGTTGTCGCCTGCCAGCACCACGTCGATGACGATGACGTTGATGAGGGCGATGAAGTCTTGCTGCAGCCAGAGCGGCATCGGCGGGTCTCGGCGAAGCCCATCCTCCGACACGCTCAGGATGAGGGGAAATGCTCTTCTTCGGTCATC
>DATEVP010000274.1:0-10229 GCA_035258465.1 Hyphomicrobiaceae bacterium | reverse complement strand
GATGCAGGACCCCAACCGAAGCAAGGCGCTTGCCCGCGGCCGTCAAGCAGCGGCGAGCTTGTCGAGAATCCGGGCCCAGCTGCGGGCGCCCTTCTTGAAGGACGTCAGATTGTACTTCTCGTTGGGGGAATGGATGCGGTCGTCATCGAGGCCGAACCCGACCAGCAGGCTGTCCATGCCCAGCGTTTCCTTGAAGGCCGTGACGATGGGGATCGAGCCGCCCATGCCGACGAGGGCCGCCGGCTTGCCCCATTCCTCTTCGAGCGCCTGCGCGGCACTGGCGATGAAGCGGGCGCTCTCGTCGAAGGCGATCGCGGCGGTGCCGCGCGCGAACGGGAACTCGCACCTGCAGTCTTTCGGCAGGCGCTCCCTGACGAAGCTCTGGAGCGCTTGCAGCACCTTGTCGGGGTCCTGCCCGGGAACGAGGCGGCAGGTGATCTTCACCGAGGCCACCGAGGGAATGACCGTCTTGGTGCCGACCCCCTGATAGCCGCCAGTGATGCCGTTGAATTCGATGGTCGGCCGCGCCCAGATCTGCTCGAGCACGCTGTAGCCCTTCTCGCCCGCCGATTGCGTCAGCCCGACGTCGCCCAGGAACTCGCTTTCGTCCAGGGCGAGGGCCATCCATTGCTTGCGCTGCCTGGGCGACGGTTTCTTGATCCCGTCGTAGAACCCCGGAATCCGCACCCGGCCGTTGGCATCGTGCATCTCGCTCAGGATCCGGGTCAGCACCCGGATCGGATTGACGGCGGCGCCGCCGTAGCTGCCGGAATGGAGATCCCGGCTAGGGCCCGTGATGATCAGCTCGGTCGCGCAGATGCCCCTGAGCCTGGTGGAGATGGCGGGCGTGTCCTTGTCCCACTGCCCCGTGTCGCACACCAGGGCGAGGTCGGCGGTCACCTCCTTGCCGTGCTGCTTGAGGAACGCCGGCAACGAGGGCGAGCCGGACTCCTCCTCGCCCTCCAGCAGGATGCTCAGCGCGATCGGACATTCGCCGGCGACACTCTTCCAAGCCCGCAAGGCTTCGAGAAAGGTCATCAGCTGGCCCTTGTTGTCCTCCGCGCCGCGGGCGACGATCACCCGGCCGTTGACCTTTTCCGTGACGATGCGCGGCTCGAACGGCGGCGACTTCCACAGCTCCAGCGGCTCGGCCGGCTGCACGTCGTAGTGGCCGTAGAACAGCGCGTGCAGTGCGCCGTTGCGCTTTACCCCCTTGTCGTGGCCCACCACCATCGGGTGTCCGGCGGTCGGCACCGTCCTGGCGTCGAAGCCGAGGTCGCGCAGCTGCTTGACGCACCATTCGGCGGCCTTCTGGCAGTGGGCCTTGTAGGCCGGGTCGGTCGAGATGCTGGGGATGCGGATCAGCTCGAACAGCCGCTCCAGCGCCGCGTTGTGCGTTTCATCGAGCGTCTTCAAGACCTTGGGCAGGTGGGCGCGCATCGGTCACCGTCGCGGGAAATTCAGCCGGGAAATGAGCGAGCGGAATTAGCGGGCAGCGCCGGCCAACTGTCAACCGAGCTGGCCGCGCAGGCGCCGTTTTTCTATCTTATGCGCGCTGGCGCGGGGAGCGAGGAGCGCGTGATGGAAATCGGTGCAGCTGGGCTGGATGCGGTGCGAGCCGCCGCAATGGCCGAGCACTATCAGAAGACAATGGATCTCGTGACGCATCACTGGGAGCGGCGAAGCCGCCAGTTCGTCACGCTGGTTGCCGTGCTGGGCGGTGCGGCCCTTGTCGCGTTCGCGCGCCCTCTGATCGCGCCCTCGCTCGAAGCGATCATTCGCGAGCGTTTGCCCGGTCTCGATTCTGCGGCGATCGCCCGGCTCAAGGAGCTGACGCCCGTTGCCGGCGACCTGCTGCTCGCGTTTCTGGTGATCTCGGTCTTCTACCTCACCGCCAGCCTGTTCAACCGCTCCAGCATCATCACCAACTACTACACCTACCTGGAGCAGATCGAAGGCGAGATCCGGAAGGCGTTCCAGATCCCGACGGACCAGATCGTCTTCACGCGGGAGGGCGATTTCTACGCGGCGATGGGCTCCGGCATCTCCAATCTGATCGGGCGGTGCTACAAGGCCATTCTCGGTTTCCTCCTGGTGTTCTTCTTCGCGGCGCGCCTGTTCTTCGATTATCCCGCCGACGTGGTGTCGCTGCCGCCGCTCGACCGCACGGCGATCCTCACCTTCGTCGCAAAAACGTTCCTGTTTGCGATCGATGTGCTGATCGTCATCCCAACGATCTGGTTGTTTGTGCGTTTCGTCCGGCTCGGCCCCATGACCCGCTCGGAGGTGCGAAAGAGAATGGACGGGCAGCGGCGTCCATAGCGATCGCAGGAATCTCAGCTGCTTGCGACATGAGCCCTTGGTGCGGAAGCGGCTTTCGCGGATCAAAGCCCGATCTGTAGCGTTTCAGGAGCGGGGCTTGCCTCGTGTCGGTCGGCTCGACCGGTCCGGCCAAGCCTGATATGGGCACCCAACGGAGCTGAATTCGTTCCTTCCCGATGTTCCTCTAGAGGATATCTGCTGGAGCCGGCAGCATGAACAAGATCGACCATACCAGGCCCCACGTCTCGGCCAAGCGCGTCTATCTGTTTGGCGCCGGACGGTCGGATGGTGCCGCGCATATGAAGGAGCTGCTGGGCGGCAAGGGCGCAAATCTGGCCGAGATGGCGAGCCTCGGCCTGCCGGTGCCGCCGGGCTTCACGATCACCACGCAAGTGTGCACCGCCTACTACGCCAACGGCAGCAAGCTGCCCGACGGGCTGGAGCGGGAGGTGACCGAGGCGCTCGGCCATGTCGGCAAGGCGGTCGGCGCCACGTTCGGCGACGTCAAGGCGCCGCTCCTCGTCTCCGTGCGGTCCGGCGCGCGCGCGTCGATGCCAGGCATGATGGACACCATCCTCAACCTCGGGCTCAACGACGACACCGTGAAGGGTCTGGCCGCCAAATCGGGCAGCGAGCGCTTCGCCTACGACAGCTACCGGCGCTTCATCCAGATGTACTCGAGCGTCGTGCTCGGCATCGACCACGGCGTGTTCGAGGACATCCTCGACAGCCACAAGAACCTGAACGGCCTGAGCCTCGACACCGATCTGGAAGCCGGCCACTGGCTCGACGTCATCGGCGAGTACAAGGCCGCGGTCGAGCGCGAGAAGGGCAAACCTTTCCCGCAGGCCACGGCCGATCAGCTGTGGGGCGCGATCGGCGCCGTGTTCGGCTCCTGGCACAACACCCGCGCCAAAACCTACCGGCGCCTGCACGGCATCCCCGACAGCTGGGGCACCGCCGTCAACGTGCAGGCGATGGTGTTCGGCAACCTCGGCGAGGCGTCCGCGACCGGCGTCGCCTTCACGCGCAATCCATCGACCGGCGCGCGCGAGGTCTACGGCGAGTTCCTCGTCAACGCGCAGGGGGAGGACGTGGTGGCCGGCATCCGCACGCCGCAGTCGCTGACCGAGAACGCGCGCGCGGAAGCTGGCGAGAAGCTTCCCTCGCTGGAAGCGTTGATGCCGCAGACCTACCGCGAGCTGGCGCAGGTGTTCGCCAGGCTCGAGCGGCACTACCGCGACATGCAGGACGTCGAGTTCACCATCCAGGAGGCCAAGCTCTGGATGCTGCAGACGCGGGCCGGCAAGCGCACCACCAAGGCGGCCCTCAAGATCGCGGTCGACTTGTGCGCGGAGGGCCTGATCACGCCGGAAGAAGCTGTGCTGCGCATCGACGCGGCCGGCCTCGATCAGCTGCTGCACCCGACCATCGATCCCAATGCGCACAAGAAGGTCGTCGCGCGCGGCCTGCCCGCTTCGCCCGGCGCGGCCTCCGGCGAGATCGTGTTCGATGCCGATGAGGCCGAGGCGATGAAGGCCCAGGGCAAGGAGGTGATCCTCGTGCGCGTGGAGACGAGCCCGGAGGACATCCACGGCATGCACGCCGCCGCCGGCATCCTGACGACGCGCGGCGGCATGACCAGCCACGCCGCCGTGGTGGCGCGCGGCATGGGCCGCCCGTGCGTGTGCGGCGCGGGCGCGCTGCGCATCGATGCCGCCGCCGGAACGATGACCGTGGGCGGCGTGGTGTTTCGCAAGGGCGACGTCATCACCATCGACGGCGGCAAAGGAGAGGTGCTCGAGGGCCGCGTGAAGATGCGCCAGCCGGAGCTTTCGGGCGATTTCGCCCAGGTGATGGCCTGGGCGGACGCGGCGCGCTCGCTCGGTGTGCGGGCCAACGCCGACACCCCGCGCGAGGCGCGCCAGGCGCGCGACTTCGGCGCGGAAGGCATCGGGCTGTGCCGCACCGAGCACATGTTCTTCGAGGAGGACCGCATCCTCGCCATGCGCGAGATGATCTGCGCCGATGACGAGAGCGGCCGGCGGCGTGCGCTTGCCAAGATGCTGCCCATGCAGCGCGCCGACTTCGAGGCGCTGTTCGAGATCATGGCCGGCCTGCCGGTGACCATCCGGCTGCTCGATCCGCCGCTGCACGAGTTCCTGCCGCGCGAGGACAAGGAGGTCGCGGCGGTGGCCAAGGCCCTCAACATGCCGGTGGCGAAGCTCAAAGCGCGCGTATCCGAGCTGCACGAATTCAATCCGATGCTGGGCTTTCGCGGCTGCCGGCTGGCGGTGCGCTACCCCGAGATCACCGAGATGCAGGCGCGGGCCATCTTCGAGGGCGCCGTGAGCGCCGCGCGCAAGACCGGCAAGGCGGTGGTGCCCGAGGTGATGATCCCGCTCGTCGCCTACCGCGCCGAGTTCGACATCCTGCGCGAGGTGATCGTGGAGGCGGCCGAGGCCGTCAAGGGCGAGACCGGCAGCCCTCTCGACTACCAGATCGGCACCATGATCGAGCTGCCCCGCGCGGCGCTGAAGGCAGATGAGATCGCAGCTGGCGAAAAAGGCGCCGAGTTCTTCTCCTTCGGCACCAACGACCTCACCCAGACCTGCCTCGGGCTGTCACGCGACGATGCGGCGCCGATCCTGGAGAACTACGCCGAGTGCGGCGTGTTCGAGGTCGACCCGTTCGTCTCGATCGATCGCGAGGGCGTGGGCGAGCTCGTGAAGATCGGCACCGAGCGCGGGCGCAAGGCGAGACCCGGTCTCAAGGTCGGCATTTGCGGCGAGCACGGCGGCGATCCGGCCTCGATCGCCTTCTGCCACGAGACGGGCCTCGACTACGTGTCCTGCTCGGCCTTCCGTGTGCCGGTGGCGCGGCTGGCTGCGGCGCAGGCGGCGATCAGGGCGAAGCGGGGTGAGACCGGCGGCGCCGAGAACAGCGATTGAGTTGGTGGCCTGGAACGACGGGTCTTTTCTTTACAGCCGCATGCCCTCTTCCTGGTGGTCGATGCTGGGCCGGCTCGGACGAGGCCCTTTGTTGGCGGGTATGACCAGCAGGATCAGCAGCATCGGCGGAAACAGGAAGCACCACGCCGCCCAGAATGAATGGTCGCGGCGTTTGATGCCGGCAATGATGCCGGCGAGGACCGCCGACACGACCGCGGTCACGCCCCAGATGGCAATGATTTTGACCATGGGTTCCTCACATCGCGCCGCAGCTCGCAACTGATAAGGGCGGCAACTGCGGCAAATTCAAGCGCCCACACAAGATTTATCATACACGGATCATCTTATCCCCGGGTAGCGGCTACCGGGGATAGCCTCAACGCGTGGGCAGCTGCAACACATGCTGCTGGCCAAGATTCAGCAAGCCAAGCCTGCGGCGGCTCAGCCTCGGCCTGCCTTCACCCTGACGCCTGGCGTGGGCCGCTCGAGCAGGACGTCGCGGCGGAACCGGAACAGCTGGGCGGGGCGGCCACCCGTGCGGAATCTGTATTCGCCCGTCGGCTCGACCAGCCCGCAGCCTTCCACCAGGCGGCGGAAGTTCTGCTTGTGCAGATGCGGGCCGAGGATCGCCTCGACGGTCTTCTGCAGCTCAAACAGCGTGAACACCGCCGGCATCAGCTCGAAGATCACGGGCCGGTATTTGATGCTGCGCCGGAGCTCGCCGATGGCGCTGGCAAGCACCTGGGCATGATTGCCGAGCGTGGAATGGGAAAGCTTCGGCGGCCGCGCAGCTGCAACGGGATGCCCGATGCTCGCCACGGTACTGCCGATGAGGCCCGCCTCGCACAAGAGCTCGTAGCGCTCGAGCACCTTCTCCTCGTCCCATGTCGCGCCGTCGCGGCCGAACGAGATGCACAAGCGCCGGCTTCTGTCATGGCCGCCTGGGCCACCTGAGCCGCCTGGCCGCTCGCCGTCCCCTGCCGCGCGCGGCTGCCCGGCCCACACCTTCAGGCTCGGCTCGATCTCGGCCGTCAGGCACTGAGGCTTGCCCTGCCGCCAGTCCTCCCAGGGAAAATAGTCATACCAGCTGCGCCAGATCGCGCCTTTGGTAGCCTCGCATTGGTCCGGGCCGACGAGGGCAAGATAGCTGATGGAAAGGACGGGCGTGCCGGCTGGCTCCTCGTCGCTCGCTGCGTCGGTGCCGCCCAGCGCGCACAGCTGCTGCATGAAGCCCAGCTCGATGCCGGTGTGGCGCTTCACCCAGAAGCGCAGGCCCGCCTCGAGGGTCGTGTGCTCGCGCGGCGAAAACGGCCCGCACGGCAGGGCGCCGTCGCCGACGCTGTCCGCCGGCACCACGACAGCCACGACCGGCTCGTCGGCGCGCACAGCGAGAATGGCTGCACTGAGGCCGATGCCGATCGGCTCGGGGGCCGGCGTGACGGCCAAGTGCGCTCGTGGCTCGAGCCCGCTCTGCTTGTGACGCACCGCGCGATCCATTGAAAGCCTCGATCTAAATCAAGGCCATAGGGCGTAGAGCGCGATCGTGGCATTTTTCAGCTGGGAGTTGGGCAGGAGCGGTGAGGCCGGCGCCACACGAACGCCATTCAGCGCGTGGGCGGCGAATGATCGGCCGCGAGCGAGAAGGGGACCGCTTCACCGGCTACCACACCGCGGCCGATCGCTTCGATCGCGCTCACCATGCGCCCGTCGCGGCCCAGCGCCTCGTCGGCGAGCCGGACGATGAGGCGGTTCGGGTAGGCGGTGGGCGAGGCTTCCCGCATGGCGGCCGCGATCGCCCGCTCCGAGGCGTCCGGGTTGATGGCGCAGAGCGCGGTGAAGGCGGCGGCCGTCGAGCGGCTGATGCCGGCCCAGCAGTGGACGACCATCGGCCCCTCTCCGCCCCAGGTCAGCGCAAAGTCGATGATCTGCGCGATATGGTCCTCGTTGGGGGCGACGTGCTCGGGCAGCGGCTCTGCAATATCGTGCATCACCAGGCGCAGGTGATCGTGGGGCTTGATCAGCTCGGGCGTCTCCACCAGGAAATCGTCGTGCAGGCAGGTCAGCAGGCGCGATGCCTTGTGCTGTTCGACGGTCTCGCCGATGGAGTGGAACGAGCAGACATGGATGCTGCCGCTCTTGCGTGGCGCATGCCTGGGCGCCCTGCCCGCCATGGTTGGTTGCGATCGTCTCATCGGCCCTCATGCAGCATTTTTTACGTCGCCTGCCCTAGCGCGGTTGCGCGCCCGAAACAAGATCACTCGCGCGACAGCGTCTCGAAGCGGGCAAGAAACTGTGCTTGGGCGATCGAAACTGGCACCGCGTCCAACGTCTCCAGGCGTGCACGCAAGGGGTCCGGCACGCCGCGGGGGGTGCCGAAATAGCGGTTGGCTTCGGTCTCGGTGAAGCCGGCAAGCTGGGTCGCTTCATAGTAGGCGGCGATGCGATCGGCCGTCTTGATCGCCAGGGTGATCCGGTCGGGCAGCAACGGCGGCAGGCCGAAGCGGCGGTGGATGGCCTCCAGCAACTTGGTCTCGAAGGCCTTGTAGTCTAGGCCGATCGCGGCCTTGAAGGGGCTGATCAGGTCGCCGATCACGTATTCGGGGGCATCGTGCAGCAGCGCGGCCAGCCGCCAGCGCCGGCTGAGATCGGCGTGCATGGTGCCGGCGATCTCCTCCACCAGCAGCGCGTGCTGGGCGACCGAGAACGCATGATCCCCCACCGTCTGCCCGTTCCAGCGCGCCACGCGGGCGAGGCCGTGGGCGATGTCCTCGATCTCGATGTCGCGCGGCACCGGATCGAGCAGGTCGAGCCGCCGGCCCGACAACATGCGCTGCCAGGCCCGCCGCGCGCGCCCGGCCGCGTCCGCACCCGTGGAAGGCTTGTCCGTCATGCGCTGGCGCGTTCTCCGGATATCCTGGGAAGCTTGAACCGGCGCTGCAGCTCGGCGCAGGGCTGATGACGATGGCAGCCGACCAGGTGGTCGTTGACCATGCCGGTCGCCTGCATGAAGGCATAGACCGTCGTCGGCCCGACGAAGCGGAAGCCTTCGGCCTTGAGCGCCTTGGAAATCTCCTTCGACGCGGGCGTCTGGGCCGGCACCGTCTTGAACGAGCGGTGGCGATTGATTTGCGCCTGGCCGCCGAGGAAGCCCCACAGATAGGCGGCCAACGACGTGCGCTCCTGCAAGCGAAGAAGGGCTCGCGCATTGTCGATGGCGGCCTCGATCTTGAGGCGGTTGCGCACGATGCCGGGGTCGCCCATCAGGCGCGCCGTGTCCTTGGCGCCGTAGCGCGAAATGCGCTGCGCATCGAACTCGTGGAAGGCCTTGCGGAAGTTCTCCCGCTTCCTGAGGATCGTGAGCCACGACAGGCCCGACTGGAAGCCTTCGAGCACCAGCTTTTCGAACAGCGCCCGGTCGTCCGTCTTCGGCACGCCCCACTCCTCGTCGTGATAGCGCGCGTACTCCGCGTCGGCGATGCCGGCCCAGGGGCAGCGCACCGGTTCCTTCGCTCTCATGACGCCTCCGCGGTTGCCCCTGCCGTCGGGTCGAATGTCGCCCAGGCGGGCTGGCGCAAGATGATCGGCACGCCGCCGGCACGCAGGGGCTCGCCCTTGGCTTTGGCCTCCGCCCAGCGGTCGAGGCGGACCATGGCCAGCGCTTGCCTGCCCGCCACCGAGCCGATGGTGCCGATCACGGCGCTGCCGGCGGTTACCTCGGCTCCCGAGGCTAACGGCGCATCGCCATCTACGGGCACGATGCGCTTGCGCGCCCCACCGCGATGCTGCATGCGGCTCACCACCTCCTGGCCGACAAAGCAGCCCTTGTCGAAGGAGACGCCGTTCAGCAAATCGAAGTCGGCCTCGTGCGGGAAGGCGTCGCCGAAGGCGTAGTCCTTGCCGCCTTCCGGCACGCCGAGCGCGATGCGATGGGCGTGATACGCCTCGGGTGCGGCATCGGTTGCGGCGATAGCGGAGGCCGACGCCGTGTCGGCGAGAATGCGCCATCCAAGCTCGGGAAGGCGCGGGTCGGGAAATGAGACGCTGCCGGCGGTCTCTGTCGGACCTTGCGGGGTTTCCCATACAGCGAAGACTCTGTGCGCGGTGCTTGTGTCCGCGATCTCGACCTTGGCGCGCAGCCGGTACATCTGCAGCCGCTTGATCAGCTCTGCCACCTTTTCCTTGGCGATCTCGAGCAGGAAGCCGCCGGGTGCTTTGATCACGAAAAAGTCGAACAGGATCTTGCCCTGGGGCGTCAGCAGGGCGGCGTGGATGGCCGGCTGCGTGGCCAGGAGCCCCATGTCGTTGGTGATGATCCCCTGCAGCAGCTTCTCTGCATCCTCTCCGGCAACGCGCACGACGCCGCGATCGGGCAGCAGCGCGATTTGTGCAGGTGCCATAGTGGTCAGCGCCCAAGTCTCAACGGCGGCTCGATTCTGGTGTATGTCGATGCCCAACAGGTAAGGGCGCAGACCCCGCAAGGCAAGCAGACCGGCGACATGGCTGACAGCTTCGATGTGATCGTCAAGGGCGCGACCGTGGTCAACCACGACGGCGCCGGCGTCCGCGACATCGGCATCCGCGGCGGGAAGATCACGGGCGTCGGCCAGCTGGCCCAGGGCGCCGCTGGCGAGGTCGTCGACGCCGGCGGGCTGCACGTGCTGCCTGGCGTGATCGACACCCAGGTGCACTTCCGCGAGCCGGGGCTGGAGCACAAGGAGGACCTGGAGACGGGCAGCCGCGCAGCTGTCATGGGGGGTGTGGTGGCCGTGTTCGAGATGCCCAACACCAAGCCGCTGACGACCTCGGCCGAGACGCTGGCCGACAAGGTGCGGCGCGCGCGCGGGCGCATGCTGTGCGACTTCGCCTTCTACCTCGGCGGCACGCGCGAGAACATCGACGACATCCCCGCGCTGGAGCGGCTCGAGGCGTCGGCCGGCATCAAGGTGTTCATGGGCG
>DATEVP010000273.1:0-2090 GCA_035258465.1 Hyphomicrobiaceae bacterium | reverse complement strand
TCGCGACCGTGAGACGCCTCTCGAGTGCGGCGCCCCCTCATGAACCGAGGCAAGGGGCAGTGTGCCATGGCGGGTAGGGGGCGGGGACAACCCCGATTATGGTTAGCGCGCGCCCCGACTCCGTCGCCGCCAACATGCCCTCAACAAGCGCCAACAAGCCTCAACATGGCCGCCAACCATATGAGGCCACGCGCCAACAACGCGCCACGTTGCGCCACCTACGTCATGGGCGCACTTGCCTGCCCTTGGCGAAGGCCGAGGGTTGCGGCCATCCCGTCGGACGGCCCGCATGCGCCCGTTGAGCGTGGGACTGGATGGCCGGGACTGAAGCCCGGCCATGATGCACGAGGGCCTTAGGCCGGCGCCGCGCCCGCCGGATGGACACATCAATCCTCGAACGGGTCGCGCATCAAGATGGTGTCCTCGCGCTCGGGGCTGGTGGAGAGCAGCGTCACCGGGCACTCGATCAGCTCCTCGATCGTGCGCACGTATTTCACCGCCTGAGCCGGCAATTCCGCCCAGCTGCGCGCGCCGCGTGTCGATTGCGTCCAGCCCTCGAACGCCTCGTAGACCGGCTTGACGCGCGCCTGCGCGTTCTGCCCCGCCGGCAGGCTGTCGATGCGCTCGCCGTCGAGGTCGTAGCCCACGCACACCTTGATCTCGGCGAAGCCGTCGAGCACATCGAGCTTGGTGAGCGCGATGCCGTTGATGCCCGAAACACGCGCCGCCTGGCGCACCAGGCAGGCGTCGAACCACCCGCAGCGGCGCTTGCGCCCCGTGACCACGCCGAACTCCTGGCCCCGCTCGCCGAGCTTCTCGCCGACCGCGTCCTTCAGCTCGGTCGGGAACGGGCCGGAGCCGACGCGCGTGGTGTAGGCCTTGGCCAGACCCAAGACGTAACCGATGGCCCCGGGGCCCAACCCGGAGCCCGTCGCCGCCTGGGCCGCCACCGTGTTCGACGAGGTGACGAAGGGATAGGTGCCATGGTCCACGTCCAGCAGCGCACCTTGCGCGCCTTCGAACAGGATGCGCTTGCCTGCCCGCCGCTCGCGATCGAGCAGCGACCAGACGTTGTCGACATAGGGCAGCACCTTCGGTGCGATCTCGGTCAGCTCCCGCATCAGCGCGTCGCGGCCGATCTCCGGCTGGCCCAGGCCGCGGCGCAGCGCGTTGTGATGCACGAGCAGCCGATCGATCTTCGGACCCAGGGTGGAGAGGTTCTTCAGGTCCTGGGCGCGGATGGCGCGACGCCCCACCTTGTCCTCGTAGGCGGGACCGATGCCGCGCCCGGTGGTGCCGATCCTCTGCTCGCCGGCCGCGGCCTCGCGCAACTGGTCGAGCTCGCGATGCAGGGGCAGGATCAGCGTGGCGTTCTCGGCGATGCGCAGATTCTGCGGGCTGACATCCACGCCTTGCGCTTTCAGGCGCTTGATCTCGTCGCCGAGCGCCCACGGATCGACCACCACGCCGTTGCCGATCACGGAGAGCTTGCCCGGACGCACGACGCCAGAGGGCAGCAGCGAGAGCTTGAAGGTCTGGTTGCCGATGACCAGGGTGTGGCCGGCGTTGTGCCCGCCCTGGAAGCGCACGACGATGTCCGCGCGCTGGGACAGCCAGTCGACGATCTTGCCCTTGCCCTCGTCGCCCCATTGGGCGCCGATCACCACCACGTTGGCCATGCCGCATCATTCCGGCCGCGGCCGGAACCCATCTCGATTCGCCGCTCCACGCGGCGGCTCCGGCGAGATATAGCCCCGAAAGGCAGGCCGGGTCGAGCGCACTGGCGCCGCCGGGCTGGAGCCGCCGGCAATTTGGCAATACTCTTCGCTTCCGGAAAAAAGGGTCGCTGCATGTCAAACGGTCTTGCCGAAATCGAGCGCCACTATGCTCGTGGTGGGCTGCTGGATCGGATCCTCGCCGCCTTGGAGGAGGCTGGCAAGGGTCTCGACCGGCTGACAATTGACGACTTGTCGCCGATCGATGAGCTCCACTCGCGGCGCCGCATCGCCACGGTCGAGCTGGCGAAATTGCTCGCGCCCAAGCCCGGTGACAGCGTGGTCGACGTCGGCTCGGGGCTCGGCGGCCCCGCG
>DATEVP010000272.1:0-3024 GCA_035258465.1 Hyphomicrobiaceae bacterium | reverse complement strand
ATGACCGGGAACTTGCCGAGGTTGGCGCGCACCACGGCCATGTCGCGGGCCTGGTAGTGCACGCGGTCCTCCTGCTTGAAGCCGGGGTCGTGCTCCTCGTCGACGACGATGAGGCCGAGCTCGCGGTAGGGCAGGAACAGGGCCGAGCGGGCGCCGACGACGACGCGCGCCTCCCCCGTGGCGGCCGCGCGCCAGGCGCGCCCGCGCTCGGGCGAGGACAGGGCCGAGTGCCACTCGACCGGCGCGCAGCCAAAGCGCGTCTTGAAGCGATCCATGAACTGGCTGGTGAGCGCGATCTCGGGCAGCATGATGAGGGCCTGACGCCCCTTCTCCAGGGTGCGCGCCACGGCCTCGAAGTAGACCTCGGTCTTGCCGGAGCCGGTGACGCCGTCGAGCAGCGTGACGGAGAAGTTGCCGGCCCCGCCGGCCGCGCGCATGGCGTGGGCCGCGGCGACTTGGCTCTCGCCGAAGTCGGTGACGGCGTGGGCGGGATCGGGAACGGGAAACCGGCGCTCGGGGATTGCGACCTCGACCAGTACGCCGGCCTCGACGAGGCCGTCGATGACGCCGGTCGAGCATCGCGCCTCGGCGGCGAGCGCGGCCTTGGCGCGCACCAGGCCGTCGGCGGCGATTTCCAGCGCGCGCTTGCGCGCGGGCGTCATGCGCGCGGGCTGGGCGGCGCCCTCGTTGAGGCGGACGCCGAAGCGGGGCCGCGTCGGCTCGAACACGGCAGAGGAGCCCATCATCATGCGCACCACCATGCCGAGCGGCGCCAGAGTGTAGCGCGCCACCCATTCGGCGAAGCGGAGCGAGACGGCGGGCAGCGGCGGCACGTCGCCGAGCGCCTCGGTAATGGTCTTGAGCTTCTTGTCGGCGACCGGCTTGCCGCCTTCCCCCACCGGGCCGTCCCAGACCACGCCGATGCGGCTCTGCGGTCCGAACGGGACAAGCACGAAGGCGCCAGGGGCGGCCGTCACCTCGGCTGGGAGCACGTAGTCGTAGGTCTGGTCCAGCGCGACGGGCATCAGGACGGGCACGCGGCCCTTGTGGGCGGCGGGCCGCGGCGCGGCGTCATCGAGCTTGGCGAGCAGGCTTTGCAAGCGGCGGTCCCATGCTGGGGCCCCGAATCGGCCCATGACCTCGAGGCGCCCTTTATAGTGGGACCTGAGGCGAACAAAGGGCGAATCTCGGGCAGGGGCGGCGGCCCGTGTGGATCGCCCCTCGAGACGTGCTGGATCAGCGCCTGAGCAGCATACGCAACCAGGGCTTGTCGAGAATGTTCACGTCGTAACCGAAGTATCTGAGCACGTCGAGCGCCACATCAATCAACCACAGGGCGATGATCAGCGCGCCGATCGAGAGCAGATAGCGGAACACCGGCAGCATATCGAGGGCAATGCGCGTGAGGCGCCACAGTTTGGCGAGCTGGCTTTGCTCGCTGGCCTGCTCCTCGAAAGAAATGACCGATCCCTGCGTCGCACCTTCCGACTCCGACACGTGCTCGACGAAGTTCAGGATATTGGCCTTGAACATTTTCGCCGTATCGTCGCTGACAATGCTGCCGTCATCCGCGCGGTGCCCCTTACGCAGCAATTGCGCGTAGCAGTCGATGAAGCCTGCGAGAGCGCCATCCACGACTCCAGCCGAATTTCCCTGCTGCATGCGGTGACGCACGTCTTCAGGAGTGGCGAAGAAGGATTTGTAGGCGGGATTGCCAGATGCGAGCACGGCGAACCCACGCGACTCGCGCACGTTGCTGCATACGAGATATCGCGTCTTCAGCAACCGGCAAATCTCGTTGATGTCAAACGGTTGATCGCGGTCGCCACTGACGACGAACGAGCGGAACGCCTCGATCGAAGATGCCGGCACTTTCAGGGCTGAGAGGATGGTGCACATGACGAGCAATCGGCCGCTTACGCAGACCGCCACGTTCTCGGTATTGCTGTGGAGCCAGGTCCGCGTGCCTGCGAGCACTGACCCGATGCTCATGAACAACGGCTTGTCGTGCCTGCGCGCGTGATCGGCAATATGATTGACGGTGGCGACTGCGAGGTCGGCATCGATGACCAGCATGTCCGCTCGGTGGATCGCATCCTCGAGCGTTGCCGCTTCTTCGGCCTGCTCGAAGATATTGGTATCGTACATCGCGGCGTCGACGACGGCTGTCCGGATCAGCCTCTTGTCCTCGTCAAGAATGGCGACGTAGCCGCCGCCGCGGACCCGCTTCTGATTGAACTCCTTGTGAAGCCGCAGATACCTCGAATTCACGCCTGCAGCAGCGCTCTTGTATTTGATGATTTCCGTGAGAACCGAGTGCTGCGGCAGGATCGAATAGATCCCGACGCTACTGATCCCGTCACTCTTGGGGCGATGCGTCGCCAGATTGGCGGCAATATTATAAGCGCTGCCGCCGACCGAATGGATGATGCTACCGACTTCCGTTTCACCCTCGTGCGGCTTGTCAGCGGATCTGCTGAGGGCAATCGTGTCCAGGTGCACAGACCCTATGGTGAGAACGCGCTTACCGCGTCGAAACCATCCCCACACAGCTCCACTCCGCCTGTTATCCTACGTTTCGTAGGAAACTAGCAGCCGGAATGAGCACAGTCCAATGGGCTTAGCGCGTCGGGAGGCACACGCTGGGACCAAGGACGCAATGCGCAAGGCGCAGCACTGGTGCGCCGCGCGACGGCATGCATCGGGATTAGCGGGCTGCGGAGGGCATTGTCCTGCTAGGCGATGAGCCGGTTGATCTCTTTCTCGACGTGGCCGGCGCGCCAGACGTTCTTCAGGAAGAACACCTTCTGGCCGCTGCCGGCAGTACTGAAGCGGATCTCGATGTCGCCGGTGCCGAAGCCCAGGAACCATAGCCCCAGCAGGCGGTGCACGAAGATGTCGTCGCTCTGCCGCGAGGTCTCGACCTGGAGCGAGGTGTAGCTCTCGGCCGCGTCGGTGAACCAGTATTTCTTGGCGATCGAGTTGGGCGCGAACTCCCAGTAGGTGGAATGATCGGTGCCGTGG
>DATEVP010000271.1:0-5047 GCA_035258465.1 Hyphomicrobiaceae bacterium | reverse complement strand
CGTGGTGTTCTTCCGCATCAACGCCACGGCCGGCCCGACCAACGTCATGCTGGTGACGCTGCTGATCCCGGTCACCGCCACGGCGCTCGGGGTGCTGATCCTGGGCGAGGCGCTGGCGCCCAACCAGATCGCCGGCGCGCTGATCATCGCCTCCGGCCTCGTCGTCATCGATGGCCGGCTGCTGCGTTGGATTTCGCGACGGCAGGTGCGGGCAGGCTGACAGGTGCGGCCAGGCTGGTTTCAGAGCAGGTCGATGAATTCCTCAACCGTCAATCCCGCCTGCTTGATGATCGCGCGTAGCATGGCTCGCGGCAGATCGCGGCCCTTATGCACGGGCACTGTGGTCGCGCGCCGCGGGTCGCGTTTGTGCACCAGACGATGATGGCTGCCGGCCGAACGGACCACGTCGAAGTCGGCACGCTGTAGGGCACGGATGACGTCCGCCGCTTTCAGCGAGGGAAGACGGCCCGTCATGCGGCCAGTGAAACCGTGACCTCATGCACCTGGGCTTTGCCGACCTCAGTCGGAATTTCCTCGCCGCGCTCGCGCCGGCTGGCCAGAACCAGCTCGATCGCTTCTTTAGCCATGGCGAGCGCCTCGTCCTGGGTGTCCCCACCAGTGACGACCTCTGGCAAAGCAGGCACGTGAACGAGGAAGCCACCCTCCTCGATGGGCTCGAGGACGATTGTGTAGGTCAGGCTCTTGGTCACATTGGCGCTCCTACGCTGTCGCGGCGCATAGACTAGCACAGAAGAGCGCGATGCGGTTGAGGCGTCCGGCTTTTGGTATAGGGACACCGCGGCCTCACCCGCCGAACACGACCTTGTGCATGAGGCGGCCCGGCACCAGGGTGAAGGCTCCGGCGATGATCAGCGCGCCGAAGAAGAGGCCGAGCATGGTGCGCTGGTGGCCCCTCACGTTGTGGCCGCGGGCGAAATAGAGGCCGAGGGGCAGCATCGCCAGGGTGTAAATCGCCAGGAGGTGGATCGGGCTCCATGGCCCCCACAGTCTGATCTCGTGGATCCAGAAGGCGCTGACGGCGACGCCGAGCATCAGCGACAGCCAGAGATAGCCCAGCGCCCGATGCGGAATGGTGCCCTTCGGGGCGGCCAGCTGGACGATGCCCAGCGCGAAAGCGGCAAGCGCCGCATAGGCGTGGAGCTGGATCGGGACCGGCGCGTTGGTGAGCGGCGCGAGGTTCATGGCCGTTATGCCACACTACGGCTTGGGCAACCGACCTAGAATCTCATCGAAGCGCGCATCCATCCTCTCGAAGCGCGCATCCATCTTCTCGAAGCGAGCGTCCATCTTGCGCTCGATCTCCACAAGACGCGACTCGAGCTTGGTGAATCGCGTCGTATGCAGCGCCAACACTTCGCGGATGCTTGCGAGCTTGACGTCGACGCCGGCAAAACGCGCATCGAGGTCTTCTGGAAGGCGCGCAATCATCTGCTCCAGATCGTCGACGCGCTTTTCGATGGTGTCGGTGCCGGCCATGAGAGAAGCTTAACACAACTTCGGCTGCTGAACCTCGAGGCAACGGCTGGCCTCAGAACGGGATCTCGTCGTCGACGGCCTTGTCGAAGCCGCCCTTGGCGGCCCCGCGCTTGGGAGCCGTGCCGTTGCCGGATGCGCCATACTCGGCCTGATCGCTTTCCTGCAGACCGGCGCCGGCCGCTGCGCCAGCCCCGGCCCCGGCGCCGCGGCTGTCGAGCATGGTGAGCTGCGAGTTGAAGCCCTGCAGGACGACCTCGGTGGAGTAGCGGTCCTGCCCGTCCTGGCCCTGCCACTTGCGGGTCTGCAGCTGGCCCTCGATGTAAACCTTGGCGCCCTTCTTCAGGTATTGCTCGGCCACGCGGCACAGGCCCTCGTTGAAGATCACGACCGAGTGCCACTCGGTCTTCTCGCGGCGCTCGCCGGAGGTCTTGTCGCGCCAGCTCTCGGTGGTGGCGACGCGCAGGTTGGCAATCGGGCGGCCGTCCTGGGTGCGGCGGATCTCGGGGTCCTTGCCCAGATTGCCGACCAGGATGACCTTGTTGACGGAACCGGCCATGGGGCACTCCTTTTCGCTCTGTCTGCCTGCCGCGGCGTGCGCGAACCCGCGCGATTCACGGGCGACGTTAGCGGCTGGCGGCGGCGGACGCTCGCCCGCCGCGTTGCTTGTCCACGCTTTCCCAAGCGGGGAGGTCGCGTGCACATACGTTCACTGTATGTTCTAGCACGTGCGGCGGCACCTGTCCATGGGGTGCGGCCGGTTCAACCAAACGCTGGAGAGGGGAGCGGGCCCCGCACGCATGGCCTCAGGGCGACTTTTCCGGCGGCTTGAGCGGTGACGGCTCCCTGACGAACAATCCGGCCGCGATCGCCCGGGCCAGGTACTCGGCCATGCATACGTAGCTCGCCTCCGACACCTCGGCCTGGCTCATCGGCACGTCGCCCTGCTCGCGCCGGATGCGTTCCAGGATCTCCTCCGCCTCGTAGCGGCCGAGCCGGAGCACGTTGTGGTCCTTGGCGATCTCCTGGAGCGCCGTGCGCACCGCCTGGTAATGCAGGTCTCGGACCATGCTGCGCGTGTAGCGCAGGCCAACCAGGATGACGTCGACCTTGTGCTCCTTGAGCCAGGCGATGGTGTGCGACACCGTGACGAAGAAGTCCGCCACCGGCACCTGCGCGAGCGCATCCGCGGTCCCGAGCTGCCACAGCACGAGATCGGCGTCGTTGAGGGCGACCTCCGTCTTGATGCGCTCGGCCGCATCGGAGGCAAGCTCGCCCGAGACGCCACGATGCACGACCTCCACGTCGAGCCCCTTGAAGGTGGACTCCAGGAACCGTTCGATGACGGCGTAATATCCGCCCGAAACCGGGCCGCGCAGCGACGCAGAGGTAGCGCCGATCGCCAGGATGTTGATCTTCTTGCGCTCCTTCAGCGCGATGGCGATGTTGGGGAGTGGCGAGTCGGCAATGACCGACAACCCGGGCGTCTCGCAGGCCTTCGGCACGGGCGCCAAGACCTGCCCACGCTGGCCGTGCACGACGCAAGGCGCCCCGGCCGCGACCGCGACGAGGGTGGCTGCGATCGTCAGTGCCCGCCTTACGCGGGCTTGTTGACCCTGTCTCTCCATTCCGCCAGCCATGCAGTTACGCCCAGTAGGATAATGCCCGCTGCAACCAACGCGGTGTCAACAAAGAAACCGGCGCGAAAGTAAAATCGGACGATCTGGCCGGCCAGGCTCAGCACCGAGCCGGCGCAGAAGACGGGGAGCGAGTTGCGCCCCAGCAGAGAGAGATAATCGACCAGGATCGGCAGCGCCTTGGCGATGACGGGATAGAGCGCCGAGAACACAGCGATCAGCGCCAGGAACTGGATGAGGCGGATGGGCGTCACGAAGGTCTTGCCGGCAATGAACAGGAGCTTGGGCTCGGGCACCCTGGTCGGATCGGGCCACCAGTCGAACCATACCATCGCCGTGGCGGCGATCAGGATGGGTGCCGCGCCTAGCCTCAGCCAGCCGATGTTGGCGCGCACCCAGCCTCCCGGCCCGCGCTCGCGCGAGCAGGCAAAGCCCAAGACGAACACCGCCTGCCAGCACAACGGGTTGAAGAACCATTGGCCCTCGGTCGGCCAGGTCGGCACCGTGAGCTTGAAGACCAGCGCCGAGAAATAGACGGCGAGCGAGACCGGCACCAGCAGGTGCGGCGCCTGGCGATGGATGAACGCGATCAGCGGCGCCAGCAGCATCAGCACGACATAGAGCGGCAGAATGTCGAAGTAGCCGAGCTGGTGGCTCAGAAGAACGAGGCCGATGTGGGTTTCTACGGGATCGTTGAAGACGGCTGCTGCGTTGTGCCACTCGAGCAGCAGCGGGTTGTCGAGCAGGCGGGCGGAGACCGCCAGCATGGCAATCGCCAGCATCACGATCATCATGTGCGCGGCATAGAGGGTCAGCGCGCGCCCGCCGAGGCGAAAGATCAATTGGTGCAGGGGCGTGGGGTCCTCCGGCTTGCCGACGACGTGACGCAGGGACCAGCCGGCAAGGAACACGAACAACTCGGCGGAGTCGGAGGCAGAAAGGTTTTTGTGCGTGAACCGGTCATAGAACACGCCCGGGATGTGATTGATGAAGATCGAGACGAGGGCGAAGCCACGCCAGAAGTCGACGGCGTTGACCGGCCGCGGCATGTGTCCTCCCGTTCCGCCTTCCGAGAAACCTCAGGACCCCGTGTTGCACAAGAATAGGGGGAGCGCTGGGCCGCGAAAGAAAAATATCGGGCGGCCGGGGGTGCGGCATGGGAGCGTTGCGCCAGCGCCGTTCGGCAGGCTCAGGGCGGGGACGGGGCGCGCGGCCAGCCTCGTCAATCCGGCATGACAGTCACATTATCAGCAGCGTCAGAAGGCGGAAGCAGAGCGCGGACACGACGGCGGCGCCGATGACCGTGGCGAGTTTCCACTCAGGGTCGGCCTTCGATCGGCCGAGCAGGAGGTAGGCGCAGACGATCGCGCCCACGGCGATCACCGCCAGCAGCGCATGGGTGGCTGCGGGTTGGGCGACGGCGGTGACGTAGCGCATCAGGATTGCGGCGACGATGCCGGCGATGACGACGCCGATCAGGTCTCCATGCTCGGTCATGGCCTTCTGGGCGAGGCCTCGCGTTCTATCGGCGGCATTGCCGGAGACGGCGTTGGTCATGGGCTTCCTCCACTTTCGCTTTTTTGTGTGCGCCGCAGCCCGGAGGCTCATTCTTGCCAACGACTGCAGAGAAGCGCGCAGCTCATCGGCATCGACGGCGACCAAGCTCGGCACAAGGACAATTCTAGCACTGCCTATCGGTGCGCCGCCATGAGCCGCGCACAAATGGTTACGTGCGCCGCGCTGCTGCAGCGCACAAAGACGACGGAGAGTGGTCGATGCCGTCGCGCAGCAAGCCTGCCGGCGCCAGCAGCTACTGCCCCTTGGCTGCCTCGGCTGCGACAGCCAGCTCGCGCATGACGCGCGGGCTGATGGCGGCCGACGCCGGGCAGTCGGCGGCCTTGAGCTTGTCGTGGATC
>DATEVP010000270.1:0-2754 GCA_035258465.1 Hyphomicrobiaceae bacterium | reverse complement strand
TCGCCATGGGATCAGTCTCCTTCGATCAAGCCTTCGGGGCGACGGAGAGGCCGACCACCTTGTGGCGCTCGATGAGGCGGGCGACGAAGCCGGAGGCCTTCGCCTCCTCGACGAAGTCGCGCAGGTAAGCCGCGGCGGCCGCATTCTTGCGGGCCGTGCCGATGGCCTGTTGCACGGCGGTGAATTGGCCTTCGAGGATGCGCGCGCCCGGCAGCTTCTTGACGTCCGACAGCAGGCGCGGGCGAAGGCCGGCGAGCGCGTCGAGCTTGTCGCGCACGAACTGTTCGTAGGCGCTGTCGAGGGTTTCGGTGCGCACCAGCGTTGCCTGCTTGATGTTGCGGTCGAGCCAGAGGCCGTAGGCGCTGCGGCCCGTCACGGCGATGCGCACGCCGGCGCGGTCGACGTCGGCAAGCGTCTTCAAGGGTGAGCCCGCCGGCACCAGGTAGGTGGCCTCGATCTCCACGTAGGCCGGGCTGAAGGCAATGGCTTCGGCACGCTGGGGCTCGGCGCCAATCAGGCCGATGTCCCAGGCGCCCTTGCCCGCCATGTCGGCGAGCTCGCCGGGCGTCTTGTAGGGCACGTACTTGACCGGCACGCCCAGCCGCGTGGCGATCTCGCGGGCCATGTCGGGCGCGACGCCCTCGGGATCGCCCGTTGCGCTCTTGCCTGTCACCAACAGGAAATTGGCCATGTTGATGCCAGCGCGCAGGACGCCGGTCGGCACGAGCTCGGAGATGACGGTCTTCGACATGGGCACCCCTTGGCAATGAGAAACGGCGGGCCACCATACGTTGAGCGGCGGCGGCACGGCAACGTGCGAAAAATACGACTGGGCTACGCGAGGCCGAGTTCGGCCACCAGCCCGTACTCACGCGCAAGCGCGCGCAGCTTGTCCCATGTGGCGTCTTCCACGTCGATGCCGGATACGCGCCGCTCCTGCTCGCGCAAGTACTCGACCTCGCCTGGATAGAACACGCCGGGGCTGCCGTCGGCCGCCGGTGTCGCCTTCAGATAGCGGGCGAACTCGGCCACTTCTTTCTTGAAATCCGCGAGCGGGCGGAAGGCCTCGACCTTGAATACCGCCATGAAGCACCCGTCATTGTGCCGGCCGGTCGGCTCGACGCCGAAGCCCAGGCCAGTCAGAAGGCCGCACAGGATTTCCACCATGGCGGCAAGACCGCTTCCCTTGTAGCCCTCGGTGCCACCGAGCGGCAGCAGCGCACCGCCCTTGCGCAGCCGTGTCGGATCGGTCGTCTCTCTGCCGTCGCTGTCGATAATCCATCCGGCCGGGATCGGTTCGCCTCTCGCGGCGGCGAGCGCCACCTTGCCGGCAGCCACGGCCGATGTCGCCATGTCGAGATAGAGCGGAGCGGCGAGGTCGGACGGAACGGCGATCGAGATCGGGTTGGTGCCGAGCCGGGCCTCGCGCCCGCCGAACGGGGCGACGACCTTGGGCGACCTGCCCGAGTCGGCGGTCGCCAAGCCGATCATGCCCTCCTTGATGGCCATCAGCGGATAGGCTGCCAGCCGGCCGACGTGGCTTTGACGAAACACCGTGGCCGCGGCGACATTGGTCTTCTTGGCCTTGTCGATGGTCAACTGCATCGCCTTGGCATTGACGTGGAAGCCGAAACCCCAATGCCCGTCGATGACGGTCGTCGCCGGCGATTCCTGCACGATGGTCCATTTCGCGCCCGGCACGATGTGTCCGGCCTTGATGCGATCGACGTAGGTCGGGATGGCAATGATTCCGTGCGAGTCGTGGCCCGCGAGGTTTGCATTGACGCAACCCACGGCGACGGCGTCCGCCTCTTCCGGCGATGCACCGGCGGCCCGCAAAATGGTCGAGCCGATGGCGATGAGGCGGGCAGCTTGTACTGTCGGCATCGGAGTCCTCTCAATCGACGCGCTCGTGTGCGACAGGCTTTTTCGCCGAGCACGGGCCCGCAGAGTGGAGCTTTGTCCGGTGCGGCGCAACGATGGCTTGACCGGTTGCGCCCAGCCCAGCTTCAATTGGCGGTCGCCCACCCAGGAGCCGCCTGTCCCATGTTCGACTTCGACCGGGTTATCGAGCGCCGCGGCACGCACGCCTCGAAATGGGACAACATGGCGCGGCTTTCGGGCCTCGACGCGCCGGACGCGATCGCGATGTGGGTCGCCGACATGGATTTCGTCGCCCCGCCGGGCGTGACGGACGCGCTCGCGGCCGACATCAAGCGCGGCGTCCACGGCTATTACGCCGACACGGGCACCTGGGCAGCCGCCCTGCGAGACTGGATGGCGCGCCGGCATGGCCTGCGGGTGGACCCGGCCTGGGTGAGCCCGACCCCGGGGATCGTTTCCGGCCTGGGTCTCATTCTGCAGGCGGTGAGCGCGCCCGGCGACGAGGTCGTCATCTTCCCGCCCGTCTATCACGCTTTTCGCCGGATCATCCTCGCCAATGAGCGGCGCATCCTCGATGCCCAGCTTGTCGAGGCCAATGGCCGCTACGGGATGGATCTCGATGCGCTGCGCACAAAGCTGACGCCACGGACCAAGGTCGTCTTCTTCTGCAGCCCCCACAATCCGGGCGGGACCGTCTGGTCGGCCCAAGAGATTCGCGCGCTGGCCACCTTCTGCGCCGAGCACGACCTGATCCTGGTTTCCGACGAGATCCATTGCGACCTCGTCTTCGACGGCACGAGGCACACGCCCACGATCACCGCCGCGCCCGAGATCGCGGACCGCTTGATCACCTGCGTCGCCGCGACCAAG
>DATEVP010000269.1:0-8151 GCA_035258465.1 Hyphomicrobiaceae bacterium | reverse complement strand
AGCTGGGGGCGGCGCAGTTCGCCGCTGAATTGCGCCGGCCGCGACGCCTGGCCGTGACCTGCGCGGTGGGCGCGGTGGCAGGCCTCCTCTTCTATCTCGGCGACCGCAATGTCATCGACGCGCGGGTGCTGTTCGTCGTCTGGCAGCCGGCCGTCGCCTTCTGCATCGGGCTGGGCCTCGGTGCGCAGGCAGGCCCCACGCGCAGCCCATCGCAAGGCAGCTAGCAGCGGCTATTTCCGCTCGCGCTTCACCTCGACCGATCCCGCCGTTCCGGCGCGTGCCGTGAACCGGTCGCCGTCGCGGAGGTCGAACCGAGCGCCAGCGCTGGCCTTCTCGAACGCCAACGGTCTTTGATCGCACATCGTGTGCGTGACGATGGTCCGAGCGGGAAGGGTGTGGGCCTCCTCGCCCAGCGCATAGCGCAGGGCGGCGCCGGTCCGGTTCTCGACGCTGAATTTGATTTTCAGCGAGTCGGGCCGGCCGAACAGCTGGACCGAGATGAATTTCGGGTTCTTGTCGGGCGCCCGCGCCACGGCCACGCCGATCTCGGTGACGCCCGCCTGCAGCATGTTGGCGCGATGGCCGGGCGAGTCCTTCCAGCCCTCGACCGCCTCGCGCGCGAGCTGCCGGCTCTCGAAGCCGCGGCTGTCGAGGTTCATGGCGAGGTTTTCGGCCACCAGGCAGTAGCGGTAGCCTTGCGCCTCGGCGCGCTGCTGCGGCTCGCGGCCGTCGGCCTGGTGCGCGAACTTGCCGGACTTGGCCAGGTATTCGGCGAAACCGCGGGCCGCTGCCGCGAGCGCGGCGTTGGGCTTCAGGGCGCCGAGCCGGTTCTCCTTGCGGAAAGCGTTGGTCATCTCGACGATGGCGATCTCGGTCTGGGGCAGGTCGGGAAGCATGGGATCGTTGTCAACAACGGCCCCGGCCAGCCGCTGAGATGCCGGCTGTTGCCGTCCGATGCCGCCCGATCGTGCCGGGCACTGGTCCGCCGGCCCGGGAAAGTCCCAATCCGGGGCTAGACTTACCGATATCGACACCGCGCGCCGAGGCGAGCTCCATGACCGGTACCCCTCCTTCCGTTTCGGACGCCATCGGCAATCGGCTGCCCTCGGTCCGCTTCATCCAGCATCCCGCCCCGCTGCTCGCCTTGCTCGGCGCCGTCTCCGGCACCATGAGCACGTTCGTCCCCGGCTCCGCCATCGAGGGAATGCCATCGAGCCTGGGCCTTTTCATGGTGCTGGCCGGCGTCTGGTTCGGGCTGGTGATCGCTTTCGGCGTCTGGCGCTTTGCCGCACGCGATTTGGCTGCGGTCGCGGTCGTCACGGCGACGACATGGGTCGCCTGGGAGGTCGCCGTCAATCTCGCCATGCAGCTCTCCGAGTACTCGCTGAAGATAAGCGCCCTGCCGGACACCCCGCGCCACTATCTGAGCGGCTTCATCGCCGGCGCCGTGGGAGCCTCGCTCACCTGGGCCGGGGCTGCCCTTTTCAGCGCCGCCCTGCGACGGGGAGCGGCGGCCGCCAGCGTCGGTGCTGCCGGCGCCGTGCTCGGGCTGCTGCTGCCGTGGTCGATGAGCGCGGACCACCCGGCTATCCTGTTCGTGCCGTGGCAGATGGGCGTGGCGGCGACGCTGGGGCACTTTCTGGGCCGCTAGCAGTTGTTCGAGCGCTAAATCGAAAAGTCGGCGAGCCGCTGGATGCCGCCCAGAGCCTCTGCCTTGGCGAAATAAGTTTCGTCCGCCGTCACCAGCGTGGCGCCTTCCTCCAGCGCGACCGCGTGGTACAGCGTATCGAACAGGTGGTGGTTGAGGGCGATGGCAATATCTGCGGCGCGCTTCAGGAGCGGCACACTATGGATCAGGGTCGGGCGCATGTCGTCGAGTAGCAGCAGAGCATCATCCACCACGCCAGGCTCGACACGCACCAGGACCCCGATCACCTCGGCGGCCCAGTGGCAGGGCGTCAACAGCTCAGTCTCGCTGCGCTCGATCGCGGCAGCAACCGCCAAAGCTTCTGCCCAGTAGGGCTCGTCCGGCCGCGCGCCAATGAACCATTTGACTGCAACGCTGGCGTCGACCACCAGCTTCACGGGCGGCCTTCCGTGCGCACGCGCCGGATGTCGTCGTCACTCATTGGCGGATCTTGGGCCCTGGCGCCCAGCAATTGTGCGATCAGCGCCTCCAGTGTCTGGTCCTCTCGGGCGCGCCTGCCTCGCGGCTTCATTTCCTCAGCTCCTCCCGCGCGCGCCTGATCTCGTCGTCCGTGACCGGCCGACTACGGGACCTGATCTGCCGCAGCCGCTCGACGAAGCCGCGCGAACGGCGCGTGCGCTCTTCCTCCTCGATGGCCAAGACCATGAGCCTGGCAACGACTGCGCTTTTGTTCTGGCCCTCGAAGACCTCGTTGAACCGGTCCTTCACGTCGTCGGGGATGGAGAAGTTCATGGTCGCCATGGGAACCGCCCATTGTTGAAAGTTTCAACAACAAGGTAGCGAGCCAATGAAACCGGTGCAAGGGCGCCCCGGAACGCTGTGTCGCCGCAGCACTTGAGGGCCGGGGCGCGGCGCGTTAACCCCACGGCATGGCCAAAACCACGATTCTCCCCAAGCCCGCCCCCATCGAGCCCGTCAACCTCAAGGATGCGCTGGAGGAGCGCTACCTCGCCTACGCGCTGTCCACCATCATGGGGCGCGCGCTGCCCGACGTGCGCGACGGCTTGAAGCCGGTGCATCGCCGCCTGCTCTATGCCATGCGCGAGCTGAAGCTCGATCCCGAAGGCGCCTACAAGAAGTGCGCCCGCGTCGTCGGCGACGTGATCGGCAAGTTCCACCCGCACGGCGACCAGGCCGTCTACGATGCGATGGTGCGCCTGGCCCAGGACTTCGCCCAGCGCTACCCGCTGGTCGACGGCCAGGGCAACTTCGGCAACATCGACGGCGACAACGCCGCCGCCTACCGCTACACGGAGGCGCGGCTGACCGTGACCGCCGCCGCTCTGATGGAGGGCATCGACGAGGACACCGTCGATTTCCGCCCGACCTACAACGGCGAAGACCAGGAGCCGGTCGTCCTGCCGGCGAACTTCCCCAACCTGCTGGCGAACGGCACCTCAGGCATCGCCGTCGGCATGGCGACCAGCATTCCTCCCCACAATGTGGAGGAGCTGTGCGATGCGGTGCTGCACCTGATCAAGCACCCGAACGCGCACGTCGACAAGCTGGTGTCGCTCGTGCCCGGCCCCGACTTCCCGACGGGCGGCGTCATTGTCGAGCCGCGCGAGGCGATCCTGGAAGCCTACAGAAGCGGCCGCGGCGGCTTCCGCCTGCGCGCCAAGTGGGAGAAGGAGGAGACTGGCCGCGGCACCTACCAGATCATCGTCACCGAAATCCCTTATGGGGTGCAGAAGGCCAAGCTGGTCGAGCGCATCGCCGAGCTGATGGGGGAGAAAAAGCTCCCCCTTCTGGGCGATGCGCACGACGAATCCGCCGAGACCGTGCGGCTCGTTCTGGAGCCGAAGAGCCGGATCGTCGACCCCATCGTGCTGATGGAGAGCCTGTTCAAGTTCACCGAGCTCGAGGTGCGCATATCCCTCAACATGAACGTGCTTTCGGGCGGGCAGGTGCCGGGCGTGCTGTCGCTGCGCGATGTCCTGAAACGCTGGCTCGAGCATCGCCAGGTGGTACTGGTCCGGCGCTCCAAGTTCCGCCTGCAAAGGATCGAGCACCGGCTGGAGGTGCTCGACGGCTACCTGATCGCCTACCTCAACCTCGACGAGGTCATCAGGATCGTCCGGCACGAGGACGAGCCGAAGGCCAAGCTGATCGAGCGCTTCAAGCTGACCGAGGTGCAGGCCGACGCGATCCTCAATTTGCGCCTGCGGTCGCTGTCCAAGCTCGAGGAAATCGAGATCAAGGCGTAGCACGACAAGCTCAGCAAGGAGCGGAAGGAACTGAAAGCTCTGCTCAAGTCCGACGAGCAGCAGTGGGACCGCATCTCCGACGAGATCAAGGCGACGCGCGAGCACTATTCGAAGAAGACCGCGATCGGGCGCCGCCGCTCCGCGTTCGCCGATGCTCCGGCGATCGAGGTCGATCTGGAGCAGGCAATGATCGAGAAGGAGCCGGTCACCGTGATCCTGTCCGAGAAGGGCTGGATCCGCGCCATGAAGGGCCACCTCGACGACCTCTCCAAGCTCGAGTTCAAGCAGGGCGATGCCCTGATGCGCGCCGTCAAGGCCTCCACCACCGACAAGCTCCTGCTGCTCGCCAGCAACGGCAAGGTGTTCACGCTGCCAGCCGACCAGCTTCCCGGCGGGCGCGGCCACGGCGAGCCGGTGCGCCTGATGGTGGACCTGGAGGAGAACCACGCCTTCGTCGAGATCTTCGTGCACGAGCCCGGCCGCAAGCTGCTCGTCGCCGCCACCTCAGGCCACGGCTTCATCGTGCCGGAGGACGAGACGGTGGCCATGACCCGCAAGGGCAAGCAGGTGCTGAACGTCGACGAGCCGGCCGAGGCCTGCTGCTGCGTGCCCGCCGACGGGGACATGGTTGCCTCAATCGGCGAGAACCGCAAGATGCTCCTGTTTCGCTTGGATGAGCTGCCGGAGATGGCGCGCGGCAAGGGCGTGCGTCTGCAGCGCTACAAGGACGGGGGCTTGAGCGACGTGCGCACCTTCAAGCGGGACGACGGCCTGAGCTGGCTCGACCCGGCGGGCCGCACCTTCACGCTGCCAATGTCGGAGCTCAAGGACTGGATCGGCGAGCGTGCCCAGGCCGGCCGGCTGGCGCCGCGAGGCTTTCCAAAGTCCAACAAATTCGGCTCGCCCTTCTGAGCCGCTTCGGCCGGACGCATCGGGCGCTTGCACGCTCGCCCTGTCCGGGCCATGGGTAGGCGGGGCCGATAGACGATGAGAGCCTGGCATGCGGACGGGCATCTTGGTGGTAACGGCGCTGCTGGCCGTGCTCTGCTGCGAGAGGGCGGCCCGCGCGCAGGCGCTGCAGTGCAGCAAGGGCGACTTCGAGGGCGTGGTCGACGAGGCGGCCGGCGCCCTGCGCGCGCTCAACCAGAAGAACACGCCGCCGTTCCAGGTCAGGCTGCGACAGCTCAAGGACAAGCGCGGCTGGAGCCACGACCAGTTCCTGAAGGAGGCGGCGCCCTTCGTGCGCGACGACACCATTGCCGGCTTCGATCAGAAATCGGAGGACTTTCTGCTGCGCATCACCACGGGGGGCCAAACCGGAGCGGGCGAGGCGCCGGATTGCGCGCTGCTGGCGGAGCTGCGCGCCACCATGAAGCGGCTGGTCGAGACGCAACAGGCCAAATGGGCCTACATGTTCGCCAAGATCGACAAGGAGCTTGGACGGTAAGGGGGCAGACCCCTTGAGCAGGCGTCGAGATCAGAAACGAACGGAGGGACAAGGGGTCTGACCCCCGAGGCACCATGCTGCACAGACCGGACTTCCAGGAAGCGCTGCGCTATGTCTTCGAGCAGAAGATCCCGTTCTGCCGCGCGCTCGACTTGAAATTCAGGGTCGTGCACGGGCGCGCGGAGGTCTCCTTCAAGAAGCAGGACTTCATGCTGGGCAACACCAAGCTCAAGGTGCTGCACGGAGGGGTGACGGCGGCCGTGCTCGATTCGATTGCGGGCGCCGCCGTCCTGCTCAAGATGGCCGAGATGGACCCCAAGCCCGACCTCGAGACGCAGCTGCGGGAGTTTACCCGGGTCAGCACCATCGACCTGCGCGTCGACTACCTGGTGCCGGCGAGCGCGCCGGCCTTCATCGCCACCGCCACCGTGACGCGGCTCGGCAAGCGCGTCGCCAACGTGCAGATGGCGCTCAACGACGAGGCCGGCACCTGCGTCGCCACCGGCGCCGCCGCCTTCGCGCTGCGCGCGCCGCGGGGCTGAAGCCCTACGCCCGCACCCAACCGTTGCCGGTGAGCTGCTCCTGGGGCTGGAAGCGGCGCTTGTAGGTCATCTTCGGCGAGCCCTGGATCCAATAGCCCAGATAGAGATAGGGCACGCCGAGGTGGCGGGCATATTCGATGTGCTCGAGGATCATGTAGGTGCCGAGCCCGCGCCTGACCGCGTCGGGGTCATAGAAGCTGTAGACCATCGAGATGCCGTCGGAGAGGCGGTCGCAAAGGGCGGCGGCAATCAGCGGCTGTCGCGGCTTTGTGCCCCTGGCAGTGGACGGCGCCCTCACGCGGTACTCCGTGATGAAGGTGTCGACGACGCTGTCCTCCACCATCATGGCGTAGTCCAGCACCGTCATGTCGGCCATGCCGCCGTCCGCGTGGCGCGCATCGATGTAGGCGCGAAACAGCGAATACTGCTCGGAGGTGGGTGTCGGCTCCAGCCGCCGGCCGGCAAGGTCGCCGTTGGCGTCGAGCACGCGGCGCAGCGACCGGCCGGGCTTGAAGTCGTCGACCACGACGCGCACGGAGACGCAGGCCTGGCAGCCCTCGCAATAGGGCATGTAGGCGATGTTCTGGCTGCGCCGGAAGCCGCCCTTGAGGAGATTGTCGACGAGCGCTGGCGACTTGTCGTGGGTCAGGTGCGTGAACAGCTTGCGCTCGAAGCGGCCTTGCAGATAGGGGCAAGGCTGCGGGGCCGTGACATAGAACTCGGGGAAATGTTTCTGCTGCTCGCTCATACGCTCACGACTTCACGCATTACAGGGGTCTGCTTGCGCGATGATAGGTGAGGGTGAGCGCAGCGATCAAGTGCGATAAAAATTGAAGTTGCAACACGAAGAAGAGGGAATAGGGAGTAGCGAATAGGGAATAGGCAAAGGAGATGGGGTGATCAGCAACTAGTCCCTACTCTCCACCCCCTATTCCCTATTCCCTACTCCCTATTCGCTACTCCCTCTTGCGCAGCAATCTCGCGGCCATCGGCGCGAAGTAGGTGAGGATGCCGTCGGCGCCGGCGCGCTTGAAGGCGATGAGGCTTTCCATCATCACCTTGTCGCCGTCGAGCCAGCCGTTGGCGGCGGCCGCCGTCAGCATCGAATACTCGCCCGACACCTGGTAGGCGAACGTCGGCATGCCGAACGTGTCCTTCACGCGGCGCACGATGTCGAGGTAAGGCATGCCGGGCTTGACCATCACCATGTCGGCGCCCTCGGCGATGTCGAGCTCGACCTCGCGCAGCGCCTCGTCCGAGTTGGCCGGGTCCATCTGGTAGGTGCGCTTGTCGCCGGTCAGCGTCGCCGATGAGCCCACCGCATCGCGGAAGGGGCCGTAGAAGGCCGAGGCGTACTTGGCGGCATAGGCCATGATCTGCACGTTCCGGTGGCCGGCCGCCTCCAGGCCCACGCGGATGGCGCCGACGCGCCCGTCCATCATGTCGGAGGGCGCGATGATGTCGCAGCCGGCATCGGCCTGCACGAGCGCCTGGCGCACAAGTGCCTCCAGCGTCTCGTCGTTGACGATCTCGCCGGCGCGCATGAGGCCGTCGTGGCCGTGGCTGGTGTAGGGGTCGAGCGCCACGTCGAGCAGCACGCCGATATCGAGGTTCGCCTTGCGGATGGCGCGCGTCGCCCGGCACACGAGATTGTCGCCGTTGAACGCCTCGCGCCCGTCGTCGGTGCGCAGCTTGGGATCGGTGTAGGGGAAGAGGGCGATGGCCGGGATGCCGAGCGCCGCCGCCTCGTGCGCGGCCTCCACCGCCAGATCGACGCTGAGGCGCTCGACGCCGGGCATGGAGGGCACCGGCTCGCGCTTGCCGCGCCCCTCGGCGACGAAGATCGGCCAGATGAGGTCGGCCGCCGTCAGCACGTTCTCGGCCACGAGCCGGCGCGACCAGGACGACTTGCGGTTGCGGCGCAGGCGCACGGCGGGAAAACCTCCCGCCGCCGGACTGGCGGTCGCGCCTTCGGCCGCGCGCTCGATTGGCTCACGGCGGCGTTGCGCGAGAGGTTTCATGGGCGGCACCCTTGCGCTGGGAGCCGGACACCCGGCCCAGTCCAGCGTCACATTGCGCGCAAGCACGCGCCCCTGGCAAGGGCGGGCCTATTCGCAGATGACGGTGGTCTTGCGCTCGGCCATGTCCACGTGGAAGTGGTTCTTGTGGGCCTTGTTGGCCTCGGGCCCCAGCACGGTGCCGAAGATCCTGCAGGCCGAGCGATGCGCGGCGTGCAGGAACTGGGTC
>DATEVP010000268.1:0-11388 GCA_035258465.1 Hyphomicrobiaceae bacterium | reverse complement strand
GCCGGCCATGTCCTCGGGCGGAAAGCGAAGCACCTCACCCGATCGAGCGTGATGAGAACGCGACTGTCCACACGGCATGCCTCATAGAGCATCGCGTCGTCGCTGCCGCTCAAACGTTGCATGCCAACCGTTGAGACTTCGTATCCGGCCCCGGTCAGCAAGTCGCACCCGAGGTCGCCAAGATTTTCGTCGAGCTTGAACTTCATTCGCCAGCCGCGAGAGGCACGGGGACGACGCGCTCGCGTGCCACCTCGGCGCCGTAGGCAATGGCGGCGCGAATGTCGTCAGCCCTGAGCTGTGGATAGGCCACCAGGATCTGCTCGGTCGTCTCGCCGCTGGCGAGGAAGTCGAGGATCAGCGAGACCCAGATGCGGGTGCCCTTGATGCACGGCTTGCCAAAGCAAACGTGCGGGTCGATCGAGATGCGGTCGAGGGGCGAAGTCATGCCTGCACGGTACGCCTCCCTCGGCCCGCGCACTATCCCGCCCCCGAGCTCAGGCCGCACCGCCCAGATAGGCCCGGATGACGTTGGGATCGCTCAAGACCTGCTCGACCGGGCCGGACGCAAGCGAGCGCCCATAGTCGAGCGCGTGCACGCGGCTGGCGCCCTCGACCATGCACTTTTTGTCGCTGCACCGACTTTGCCGCGCCCGCGGTCCATGCGAACGCGAGCGCCTTCTTCTCTGGCACCCGCGACCGCGGGCGCGCCTCTAGCGGGCGATCGGTGACGCCACGAAGGTCATGCGCTTCGCGTTGTGGCCGATGTTGGGGTGGTGGCGGTGGGCGGAGAGGCCCGACCGTCGCAAGACCTCGACAATCTCGGCCTCGTCGAACCGAAGCAAACCCAGCGTCGCGCGCACCCGGCGGTAGCTCGAGAAGAACGACCGCACCAATCCAAGCGCCGCCGCAAAAAGGAATCCGTTGGCCGCGGCGAACCCGAGGAGCTGCGCGGCATCGGTGAGCGCGCCGACATCGCGCGGAATGATGTCGGCGAGCACGAGCCGCCCGGAGGGGCCGAGCTTGCCGCGCGCGAGCGAGAGCAGGCGATCGAGGTCGGCAAGCGAGAGATACTGGACCACCGAGTTGGCCACGATCAGATTGATCGATCCGTCGGGCAGGCCCTCGAGCTCGGGCACCGAGATGACGCTGATGTTGGATCGCTGCGCGTAACGACCCGCAAGGCGCGCGCGCGTCGTCCCCGAGCTCTCGCACAGGTAGAGATGCCGGCATGCATCGGCAACCAGGTGGGCCGAGAGCGCCTCTCCGCAGCCATAGTCGACCACCCGCGCATTGGGCGTTGGCACATGGCTCACGATATCCCGCGCCACCCCCTCGTAGTGCACCTTCTTGTGGCGTTCGCTGACGTAGATGGTGGTGTCCGCGTCCCAGTATTCCGCCCAGGTCATCGTGCCGCCTCTGCCCGGCCATCGCAGCCGGAGTTCAATCGGAAGCCCATGAGAATGTCCAGCAAGGCCGCCGCGTGTGCAGTGCAACCGCCCATTCTTGCTGGCAGGTCTTCAAGTCTGATAGATTTGCGGCAAAGGGAGGAATCAGCGGCAAAGGAAGTCGCACCCAAAGGGAGGACGATGCCGATCCATCGAACCTCCGTCAGGGTGACGTGCCTCCGTCCAACGCCTTGGATCGCCGCGCTTGAAATCACGTGCACAATTCGCCCCACCTGCGATCGCGGAGCGCGCGAGACTACACCCTTGCCGCGTGCGTATACTTGACCGCCTGGCTCGTCCTCTCCTGGCCGTGGTTGAGCGGCGCGGTCACGATTCCCTATGACGCCAAGGCCCTGTTCCAGGCACAGCTCCAGTTTCTCGCCAACGCGCTGCACTCGGGCCAGTCTCCATTCTGGAATCCGAGCAGCTTCGTCGGCATGCCGCAGATCGCCGACCCGCAGTCCCTGATCTTCTCGCCGGCCATCATCCTCGCCTACTTCGAAAAAATCCCAAGCTTCTGGGAGCTCGATGTTTACGTGCTCTCGATGCTCGCCCTCGGCGGCCTTGCCGTCCTCAAGTTCTGTCAGGACAAGGGATGGCACCCGGCGGGCGCGGCCGTAGCCGCCATCACGTTCGCATTCGGCTCGTCGGCGGCGTGGCGTATCCAGCATATCTCGCAGATCGAGAGCCTGGCCTTCTTTGCCATCTCATTGTGGCTGCTTGCGCGCGCGCTCGACCGCTCCTCGCTGACCTACGGCGCGCTTGCCGGTGTTGCCGTGGGTGCAATGGTCGTGGAGCCGGACCAGGTTGCGCTACTGGGTTGCTATGTGCTTGCCGCGCATGTCGTCGGACATTGGCTGCTGAGCCCCGATTGGAAGCGCGCGCTGACGGCGAGCATCAAGCCGCTCGCCTGCTGCGCGATGGTGGGCGTTTTGATCGCGGCGGTCCCGCTGCTCGTGACTTACCTGTTCCTGGAGGGCTCCAACCGTCCGGAAGTCGCGTTCGCCGAGGCCGCTCGCGGCTCGCTGCACCCCGCCTCGCTGCTGACCGCGGTGGTGGCAGACCTGTTCGGCGTGATCGACCCCAACGTCGGCTATTGGGGCCCCTACAGCGCCTTGTGGAGCCCGAACGACCTCACGCTCTCCTACAACATGAGCCAGATGTACTTCGGCACGTTGCCCATCGTCTTGATCCTCACCGTGGGGTTGGGGCGAGGCTTGCTGTGGGCGCGCGAAATCCGCGTGCTCAGCATCTCCGCTGCGTTTCTTGTTCTCTACGCGCTGGGCGCCTACACGCCGGCTTTCGGTATATTCTACGCGTATCTCCCGGGCGTCGCCCTTTTCCGTCGCCCCGTGGACGCCACCTTCATCATCGGGGGCTTGCTGGCCATCGCGGCGGGCTATCTCGTGCATCGCTGGGCTACCGCTTCCCTGCCGCTCGCGTCCTATCGAGGACGGTCCTTCGAGGCCGGGCTGCTCGCCGCGATCATGGTCGCCGCAATGGCCATTGCCTACAGCGAGGGCAAGGCCTCGCTGGCCTGGAAACCCATCCTCCTGGCGTGCATTTGGATCTCTGCGTCCTGCCTGGTGCTCGCGATGCAGACGATAGGCTTGAGACGCGGCGGGCGTTTCGCCGTCGTGCTGCCGGCGGCTTTGCTGGCGACGGACTTGGCCTTGAACAACGGGGTGAACGAAGCGACCGCCCTGCCGCCATCGCGCTTCGAGGTGCTGTCGCCCAATTGCCGCAACGACACGATCCGCTTCCTGAAGGCGAAGCTGAGGCGCGAGCCGGGCTCGCCATGGCGCGACAGGGTTGAATTGGTAGGCCTGGGCTTCGAATGGCAGAATGCCGGTCTCGTGCACGGCTTCGAGGGTACGCTCGGCTACAATCCGTTCCGCCTCGGGGAGATTTCCGACGCCACCGGTGCTCGGGACTACATCGCTGGCCCCGATCAGAAGCAGTTCTCGACCCTATTCCCGTCGTACCGCTCGATGCTGGCAAATCTCCTTGGCCTGAGGTTCATTGCCACCGGCATCCCCGTCGAGCAGATCGACTCGCGGCTCAAACCGGGCGAGCTCAGGTTGGCGGCCCGCACGAGCGATGCCTACATCTACGAGAACCCGGACGCACTGCCGCGTGTCCTGTTTGTGCATGACTGGAGGCGGGCGGACTTCGCCGATCTGGTCGACAACGGAAACTGGCCGCAATTCGATCCGACCCGCACGGTGCTGCTGGAAGATCCCCCCGTACCCGAAGCGGCGGGCGACGAATCCGCAACCGAGCCCGAAAAGGCTTCGCAGGTCCGCATCAGGCACTACGAGAACACGTCCGTCGAGATCGAGATCGACGCATCGGCGGTGGGCTTCCTCGTTCTTCACGACGTTTGGCACCCCTGGTGGACTGCCGAAATCGACGGCGAGGAGATGGACATTTACCGTGCAAACGTGCTGTTCCGGGCCGTCCTGGTGCCGGCCGGACGCCATGTGGTGAAGTTCGAGTTCAAGCCGATCTCGGGCGCGATCGCCGAACTCGCCGACAGGATCCTGGAATCCCCCAGGTAGGGGTGCTGCGCGCCCGGCGCTGGCGGCTCCAAGATGCACCCATCGTGGATCGTTCGACTTTGGTAGCTGGTGCTGCCGCGGCGCGAGCGCGCAGCAGCATTTTTCGACAAGACCTTTTGACAGTGCTGCGGCTCCATGCCACGTTGAGCGCGAATTGGGGCAAAGAAAGTCCGTCAAGCCGTACATCAAGCGGCGGAAGAACCGCGCCCCGAAAAGCTCGCGACGTCGGGGGAGCCCGGCGTCGAGGCTTTCATGGAACGCTCGCGCTCTGCGATCGGGTTTGCTGCGACAGCAAACAAAGGGAGGAAACCAGATGTCGAAAAGCCTGCTTAAACTAGGAATCCTTGGCGCGTCTGCCATGGCCTTCGCGCTGACGGCCGGTGATGCCAGCGCCCAGGATCGTATCCGCTGGAAGATGCCGAGCGCGTTCGCCAGCACGCTCACACATCTCGGGCCGTCCGGGGTGCGCTTCTCCAAAGACGTCGAGCGTTTGTCGGGCGGCAAATTCGAGATGAAGTTCTTCGAGCCCGGTGCCATCGTGCCGGCGCTGGAGTGCTTCGATGCGGTCTCCAAAGGCTCGGCCGAGTCCTGCTGGACGACGCCTGGCTACCACACCGGCAAGTATCCCGCGCTCGCGTTCTTCACCACCGTGCCGTTCGGACCTGGCATCGGCGAGTTCCTGGCCTGGAAGTGGTTCGGCGGCGGCAACGCGCTGCGCGACGAGATCTACGCCAAGCATGATCTGATCGCCTTTGATTGCTTCTGCATCGGCCCGGAGACATCGGGCTGGTTCCGCAGCGAGGTCAAGTCGCTCAACGAGATGAAGGGCCTGAAGATGCGCTTCTTCGGCCTTGGCGCCAAGGTCATGCAGAAGCTCGGCGTGTCGACGCAGCTGCTGGCGGCGGCGGACATCTTCCCGGCGCTCGAGCGCGGCGTGATCGATGCCACCGAGTTCTCGATGCCCGCCATGGACATCAAGCTCGGCTTCCATCAGATCGCCAAGTTCAACTACTTCCCGGGCTGGCACCAGCAGGTCTCGTGCAGCGAGATCCTGATGAACAAGAAGGCGTATGACGCCCTGCCCGAGCAATACAAGGCGATCATCCAGGTCGCGGCGCAGGCTCAGGTGATCTACACGTACGCCGAAACAGAGCACACGCAGTTCGGCGTCATGGCCGAGATGCGCGACAAGTACAAAGTGCAGGTCAAGCGGTGGCCCGATGACATGCTCAAGGAGTACGAGAGGGTCTGGCTGGAGGTGATCAAGGAAGAGTCGGCTACCGACCCACTCTTCAAGAAGGTCGCGGACCACTTCCTGGCGTATCGCAAAGAATACGCCATCTGGGGCACCTCCCAGGTCTTGAAGCCCACCTACCAGTGAGGCAGCGACGCGCCTCGAGGTATTCCTTCGACCGGGCCCGTTGGGCCCGGTCATTGTACTCAGATCACGCCGCCGAAGGTGACGAATGGCATACACGGAACAGACCCGCGGCCGGACGCTCGGCGGCTATTTGGGGCCGCTGCTGATACTTGGTCTCGTCGTTGTGACCGTCGCGGTCATCGCCACCCTGCCCGACCACACCCGCAAGGAGCTGCTCTACTTCGCTCAAGACTACCTGCCGATCGTGATGTTCCTGACTTTGGCCGCCTTGCTGTTCTCCGGCTACCCCGTGGCTTTCGTGTTGGGCGGCGTGGCGTTGACCTTCGGCCTGATCGGCTACTTTCTAGGCACCTTCAGGCTGATCGAGTTCTTCAACTTCGTGCCGCGCATCTGGGGCCAGGCGGCCGAGAACCTCGTGCTGGTCTCAATCCCGACCTTCATCTTCATGGGCGTGATCATGGAGAGGAGCGGGATCGCCAATGACCTGCTCTATTGCGTCCAGGTGCTGCTGAAGCGCGTCCCCGGTGCGCTGGCGCTGGGCGTCACCATCATGGGCACGATCCTCGCCGCCATGACCGGCATCATCGGCGCCTCGGTGACCATGATGACGGCGCTGGCGCTGCCCACCATGATGCGGCAGGGCTACAGCCATGCGCTCGCCTGCGGCACCATCGCGGCGGCGGGAACGCTCGGGATTCTCATACCGCCGAGCATCATGCTCATCATCATGGCCGACCTGCTCGGGGTGTCCGTTGGACACCTGTTTTCGGCCGCACTCGCTCCCGGCCTGACGCTCGCGGCGCTCTACCTGCTCTTCATCTTCATCGTGGCGTCGATCTGGCCGAGGCTCGCCCCACCGTTGCCTCCGGATCTCCTGGCCGTGCCCAAGGGCCAGATGATGCCGCTGCTGTGGAGGGCCTTCTTCCCGCCGGTGTTCCTGATCGGCATGATCAAGGCCTCGATCCTGCTCGGCTGGGCCACCCCGAGCGAGGCCGGCGCCGTCGGCGCCTTCGGCGCCCTGCTGCTGGCGCTGTTTGCCGGCACGCTCAACTTCAGAATGCTCGAGGAGAGCTGCCATGTCTCGGCGCGCACCGTCGCCATGGTGTTCTTCATCATCGTCAGCGCCACCTGCTTTGCCTACACCTACCGTGCGCTCGGTGGCGACGATATCGTGGAGAAGCTGATCAAGCAGGCGGGCCTCACCAACTGGGGCCTTCTGTTCTTGATCATGGGCATCGTCTTCGCCCTCGGCTTCTTCCTCGACTGGATCGAGATCACGCTGATCGTGCTGCCGGTCTTTACACCTATGATCAGCAATCTCGACTTCGGCGATCACGTGCCCAAGGCCGACGTGGTGCACTGGTTCGCCATCCTGATGGCGGTCAACCTGCAAACCTCGTTCCTGACGCCGCCCTTTGGTTTCGCGCTGTTCTACCTCAAGGGCATCGCGCCGAAGGAGATCAGGATCGAGAGCATCTATCTCGGCATCATCCCGTTCGTGATCCTGCAGCTCATGGGCCTCATCGTCGTCATGATGTGGCCCAACGTCGCGCTGTGGCTCATGCGTGGCGCGTACGGGGACTGAGGAAGAAGACCATGCAAAAACAGAATTTCCCCGAGACCTACACGCCGGGCGACGAGCCGGCGGCGCTGAAGCTGAGCAACGGTCTCCGCCGCATAGTCGAGTTCGTCGGCCGCTGGGGCTCGTGGTTCATCATTCCGCTGGTGCTCGTCACGGTGCTCGACGTGGTGGCCCGCAAGCTTACGTTCCGTGGCGCCGATGGAAGCGTGTACGGCCTGCAGATCTGGTTGAAGTCGAACGTCAGCCGCTACTTCGAATCGACGCTCCTGCAGGAGCTGGAGTGGCATCTCCACACCGCGCTGTTCGCTCTCGTGCTGGGCTTCGGCACGATCTACAATACGCACGTGCGCGTCGATCTAGTCCGCGATCACGTGAGCTTCCGCAAGAAGATCTGGGTCGAGTTCCTGGGCCTGTCGTGCTTCATGATCCCCTACCTGCTGCTTGTGATCTGGTTCGCCTCGAGCTGGGTGTTCGAGTCCTTCAAGCTCGGCGAGATTTCTGCCTCCACCGTTGGCCTGAGCCACCGCTGGATCGTCAAGGGCACACTGGTAGTCGGACTGATCACGGCAACGATTGCCGGCATCGCCGTCTGGCTGCAGGTGGCCTTCCTGTTGTGGGGGAGTGAAGTCAAGCGCTTCAAGCTGATGACGCTGGATTGGCCGGAAGAGGTCGCCAGGATCGAAGGCAAGGAGCGCATGGTGCTCGACGAGACGCCGGGCATGCAGGCTCCCGCCATTGTCGCGGCTCCGGCAGCCATGAAGCCCGCTGAATAGGCGGGCCAGGCGAAAACTGGTGCGCCGCTCTCGGCTCGCGCGGCGAGTTCGGAGATTGGCATGCAGCTCGACTGGGAAGGTCTGTTCAAGCGCTATGTCGCCGACGACATCAAGACGCCCTACTTCTTTCCTGTCGGCCGTCTCACCCGTCTCCAGGCGCGATACGAGCTGTTTGTCTACACGCTGTTTCTGGGCGTGCTGTTCGGGGTCGTCGGCGTGGCGTCCCTGTCGCCCACGCTGCCGCACGGCGACACGCTCGGCGTATCGCTCTATGCGTTTCTCGTCGCGGGCGCGGCGATCGTGTTCGGCTTCTCGAAGCATCCCGCCGCCGCCGCCGTCTGCGCCAGTGCCCCCGTCGGAGTGCTGATCTACTTCACGCTTTTCGGGTTCCACCCGAACGCCGCCACGGGCGACAAGATCCTCCAGGTGATCATCGCGCTGCTCTGGTTGCGCTACAGCTGGCGCATCCTGCAGATTACCCGCGCCTACCCAACCATGCCGGAACGAGACACGCCTGGGCCAACCGAGTGACACGCCGGGCGCCGGGCAACCTCCCCGGTCGGACCAGTCCGGGCCCCTCGCCGCGGAAGATGCCTCGCAGCGCGCCGCTCTGATCCCAAAGCGATGGGCGCCGCGCGCCTTTCGCGGGCATATGCTGGCGTTCGTCGCCTTGAACACCGGCTTGAACCTCGCCAACGTTTGGACGGGGAGGCCCTGGTGGGCGTTCTGGCCGCTGATCGTAACGGGAATGCTGCTGGGTGTGCACTACCTCCTCTACAAGGCCGTGACGGTCGACGAGCACTGGGCCGAGGAGCGCATCGAGGAGCTCAACCTCAAGAGCTATGATCGCAGCCACATCGAGGAGCTCAAATCGCGCTTTGGTGCCGGCAAGGACCTCGGGGACCGCCGACAGTGATGGCCAGCGCCCGCCTGCGTCGCAAGACCCCATTGCCCTCCGCTCTGGTCCACTATTGCGCCGTCCAGCCGCCGTCGAGGGTCAGGATCGATCCGGTCGCGAAGCGGCTTTCATCGCTCGCCAGGAACAGAATGCCCGCGGCAATCTCCTCCGGCGTTCCGAGCCGCCCCATCAATTGCCGCTGCTCGAGCCCGCGGCGAACCGCGGCGGCATCGGGCATCTTGCGCAGGATCTCGTTGAAGTATGGCGTGTCGATCGTGCCCGGGGCGACCGCATTGCAGCGGATGTTGTCCTTGACGTGATCGACGGCAATGGCGCGCGTGAGCGCGGCCACCGCGCCCTTGGAAGCGCAATAGGCGGCGCGATTGGGAATGCCAATGGCCGCCACCGTGGATGCCGTATTGACGATCACGCCGCCGCCATTCGCCTTCATGGCCGGAATGGCATATTTGGCGCACAGGAACACGCCGCGCACGTTGACCGCCATCAGGTCGTCCCACGCCTGCTCGTCGGTTTCCACAACGCTTCCCGCGATGCCGTAACCGGCGTTGTTGATGAGCACATCGAGGCGGCCGAAGGCCTTGACGGTGTCATCGACCATGCGCGCCGCATCGGACGCCTTGGACACGTCAACCACGATGGCGCGCGCCGGCGCGCCGAGCTTGGCGCACTCCTCGCGCACGGCTTCGGCCGCAGCCTTGTTCTTGTCGGCCACCGCAAGCGACGCGCCTTCGCGGGCGAACAGCTGACAGGTGGCGCGGCCGATCCCAGAGCCGCCCCCGGTGACGATGCAAACCTTGCCCTTCATGCGCATGGCATTACGCTCGCCTCACGGTTTGTCCTTGACCCACGCCAGGATGTGCTGGGCCACGCCGACGAGCTCACCGTTCTGGTTGACGACCTTGATGTCGCTCCTCGAGCGCCGCTTGACAGGATCGACCTCGATAATCGTGTAGGTCAGCGTCAGGGTATCGCCGATGAACACAGGGCCCAGGAACCGCACCTTGTCGTAGCCTAGCGACACGGCCGTCTCGTCGCCGGCGGTGCCGTGGCACTTGTCGATCATCATCGAGGAGCAGGTCGAGGCGAAGCCGAGCAGCAGCACGCCATGGGCGATGCGCTTGCCGTACTTGGAGCGCGCCATGTACTGCTCGTTGACGTGGTTGACGGCGAAGTCGCCGGTGATGCCGGCGAACAGGTAGATGTCGGTCTCCCCGACCGTCTTGGCGAACGACACGCTATCGCCGGGCTTCACATAGAACTCTGTCATTGCAGACCTTGCTCCTCCTCGTGCGGCAGCGGATGGCCGCCTTCGCTCATTGCGATTGAAGAAACCTCTGCTGGTGCCTTGGCGTCATCCGCCAGCTCGAGCCGACGGTTCCGGATCCGGCCCCATTTCGGCGATTCTGATCACCTTGTCCCGGGCGAGCGCCTCGATCTCGGGCGCGCTCAGCCCGATCTCTCTCAAGACCTCCTCCGTCTGGGCGCCGAGCCGCTGCGGGGGCAGGCGCACCTCGGCAGCCTTGCCGTCGTACAGCACGGGATGGTTGACCAGCGTTATCGGTGCCTGCCGGTCGCCCGCGCCCGCAACCGTCACCATCGACTGCATGTGCTTAACCTGGGGATCGTCGGCGATCTCGCCATAGCCTTGCACGGGAGCATGCCAGATCTCCAGCGGCTCCAGGCGCGCCATCCACTCGCGGGTCGTCGCGGTCTTCAATCTCTGCGCGATCAGCTCGCTGATCTCGTCCTGCCTGGTCCAGGTGTCCTTGACGGAAAAGCTGCCGACGCGCGGCTCGCCGATGGCCTCGGCGATTTTCTCCAGCGGCGCCAGGGAGAGCGCCAGGTGCCCGTCTTTGGTCGCGTATACGCCGTAGGGCGCTGCATAGTACCAGCCGGCCACGTGCCGGTAGGCGTGAACGGCGGCCGGCTTCTTCGCCGCATTGAGCCACGCAACCAGGGGTTCGGCCTGCAGATCGAGCGCCGACTGCATGAGGCTCACATCGACGCGGCAGCCCTGCCCGGTGCGCTGGCGGCGCACGATGGCGGCAAGGATGCCCATGGCGAGGATCGTCGCCCCGTGGTGGTCGATGACGGAGGCGCCGGCCGGCCGAGGGCCTGTGCCCGCCTGGCCCGTGATCGCCATCATGCCGAACAGCGCCTGGGCGAGCAGGTCCTGGCCGGGCTTCTTCGCATAAGGCCCGTCGGGGCCGTAGCCGGAGGCCGATGCGTAGATCAGGCTCGGCTTGCGTACTTTTAGCGCTTCGTAGCCGAAGCCCAAATTCTCCATCACGCCGGGGCGGAAGTTCTCGGCCACCACGTCGGCCGTATCGATCAGGCGCAGCGCTATCTCCTTGCCCTTGGCGGACTTGAGATCGATGGCGATGCTGCGCTTGTTGCGGTTGGCGCACAGATGCAGCACGCTCTGCCCGTCGTGCCAGATGTCACCGCCCGCCCAATGCCGCTGCCAAGCCCCCTGCGAGCTCTCGACCGAAATGACATCAGCGCCGAGGTCGCCCAGCGCCTGGATGCCCATCGGCCCCAGCAGGAAATGGTTGAAGCTGACGACGCGAATGCCTTGCAGCAGGTCGAGCATGCGAGTTTCCGTGCGAGTTTCCGTTCTGGCCGATGCGCGAAAAAAGTCGTATACTCACCCGAAGCATAGCAAGGGAGGCATTGATGCTACGAATCGCGTCGTCGTTTGCTGCGGCTGTTGTCGCGCTGACCTGG
>DATEVP010000267.1:0-12011 GCA_035258465.1 Hyphomicrobiaceae bacterium | reverse complement strand
ACCATATCGCCGTGTTGTCGCCGCATGGCCTGACGCCAATGGTCACCATTGATCCGGTGAGCGGCAGCCCGCAGGATGTTGTAAGCGATATGGTTCTAATTCTCGAGCGGCTTGTCGACGTCTGGCGCTCCTGAGCCTGTTCGCCTTTAGCCGTCATCTATGACCCATATTCGCCGTACGCAACCGATCCAGGTTGTGGCGCTAGCTACCGCTTTCTCGCGCGCCACCAGCAACCCCGGCGCATCGCCTGCGTCGATGAATTCGAGCGCACCCCGAGCCAGCGCATCACGAAGCACAAGCTCGAAGCCGGCTGAAGATGTATCGGATTCCACGGCCGATGATCGGTGACGACGTCTGTGCCACGGCTACGGCCTGGGGACTACCGCCGTCGCTTCGATCTCCACCTTGGCGCCATGCTCGACGAGCGCCATCACTTGGACGAGCGTCATCGCAGGGAAGTGCCGGCCGATGACACGGCGGTAGGCATTACCCACCTCGCTCAGGCGCGAGAGATACTCGTTATTATCGGTGACGTACCAGGTCAAGCGCACGAGGTGCTCGGGTCCCGCACCAGCCTCGGTGAGCACGGCGACGATGTTGGCAAGCGCTTGCTCGACCTGAGCGACAAAGTCGTCGCTCTCGAACTCCTGCTCTGGGTTCCAACCGACCTGGCCAGCAACGAAGACGAGCCGCCCTTCCGCAACCACGCCGTTGGAGTAGCCCTTGGCACGCGCCCAGTGTTTCGGGTGAAGGATCTGCATGACCTAGGCCCTCAGCTTGAAGCGCTGGATCTTGCCCGTCTGCGTCTTGGGCAATGCGGCGATGAATTTGACCGAGCGAGGATACTTGTAGGGTGCGATCGTCGCCTTCACGTGGTCCTGCAGGCGCTTGGCGCAGGCCTCGTCGCCTGTCACTCCCGGCTTCAGAACCACGTGCGCCTCGACGATCTGGCCGCGCTCCTCGCTTGGGGCGGCGACGACGGCACACTCGGCGACGTCGGGATGGGCAAGTAGCGCCGCCTCCACCTCCGGGCCGGCGATGTTGTAGCCCGACGAGATGATCATGTCGTCGGCGCGGGCCGCGAAGTGGAAAATGCCATCCTTGTCGCGCACAAAATCATCGCCGGTCAGATTCCAACCGTCGCGCACGTACGTGGTCTGGCGCGCGTCCGCGAGGTAGCGGCAGCCTGTCGGTCCGCGCACGGCAAGGTGGCCGATGATGCCGTCGGGTACGTCTTGCATGTCGTCGTCGACGATCCGGGCCTCGTAGCCAGCCACCGGCCGGCCGGTCGACGCAGGAGCAGCATCGCCGAGGCGATTGCTTATGAAAATGTGCAGGAGCTCGGTGGCGCCGATGCCGTCGAGGATTGGCTTGCCGGTCTTCTTCGTCCAGTCCTCGAACACGGGGGCCGGGAGGGTCTCGCCCGCCGACACGGCCATCCTGAGCGAGGAAAGGTCGGCACCCCTGTCCATGGCCGCCATCATGGCGCGGTAGGCCGTGGGCGACGTGAAGCTGACGGTCGCTTTGTACGTCTCGATGATCTCGATCATGTTGGCGGGCGAGGCATTCTCCAGCAGCGTGGCGGTGGCGCCGAAGCGCAGTGGGAAGATGGCAAGCCCTCCGAGGCCGAAAGTGAAGGCAAGCGGCGGCGAGCCAACGAACACGTCGTCCGGCGTCACGCCGAGTACCTCCCGGGCGTAGCCATCGGCAATGATCAGCAAATCGCGGTGGAAATGCATGGTGGCTTTGGGCTCGCCTGTCGTCCCGGACGTGAAGCCCAACAGCGCAACGTCGTCGCGGCCGGTTTTGACGGCGTCCAATTTGACGGGCTTGCTCAACGCCACGCGGTCTAGCTCGGCATCGTGGTTCGCCGTGCCGTCGAAGTTGATCACCTTGGTCAGGAATTTGCTTTCCTTGGCGCAAGCAACCAGCTCGTCGGCGATGCGGCTGTCGGTCAGTGCGAGGCCGACCTGGGCCTTGTCGATGATCTTGGCGAGTTCGCGTGCGCGCAGCATCGGCATGGTGTTGACGGCCACGCCGCCGGCCTTGGTCACTGCCAACCAGGCCGCCACCATGGCCGGGTTGTTGCCCGAGCGGATGAGCACGCGGTTGCCGGGCCTGACCCCGAAGTCCTCGACCAGGGCGTGGGCGAGCCGGTTCGACCAGTCGGTGAGCTCCTTGTAGGTGCGCCGGCGACCGTTGCCGATCAGCGCGGTGTTGTCGCCGAAGCCCTTCTCGACCATGCGGTCGGTAAGCTCGACGGCAGCGTTGAGGCGCTCCGGATACTGGAATTCGGGGCGGTCGAGCAGCAAGTCAGGCCACTGCTCTGCGGGGGGCAGGTTGTCCCGCGTGAAGGTATCGACATGGGCGCTGGGGCCGAGGGCGGCCGCTCCCTTCGGGGCCGAACGACGCGGATTGCCGCTGCTGTGCGCTTCGCGCGCAAACAATCTACCGAACATCGCGGGCCTCCTGGTGCGTGGTTGCCGACGATCTGTTGCTCTTGAATCCGGGAGTGTTCAGGAGCGCGATCATGGTCCGGATCTCCTGGTCACCAAAGTTGCCCAGGATCTCGTTGACCCAGGCCTCGTGGGCTTTAGCCATGGTTGCAAACTGCCGTGCACCCTTTGGCGTGAGGTGGACGAAGGTGGCCCGCCGATCCTCCTCGTGCGGGCGGCGCGCGACCATCCCTTCGGCCGCCAGACGGTCGATGATGCCGGTGACATTGCCGTTGGAGACCATCAAGAAGCGCGACAGCTCCGTCATGGTCATGCCGGCAGGCCTGCGCTGGAGCGCCGCCATCACGTCGAACTTCGGCAATGTCATGTCGAAGGCGACGCGTAGGCGCTCGCGCAGTTCCGCCTCAATGGCGCGGGAGGTCCGCAGCAGCCGGAGCCACAGGCGTAGCCTTTGCTTGCTGGCTGGCTCTGTCTTCGCCCCGAGCTTGAGATTCGGCCTCCGCTGCGGCTGTGCAGTCATATCTCGCCCCCGGAGATCGAGATGGCTTGTCCGTTGATCGCCTGCGCGCCGGCCGAGCAGAGCCAAAGTACAGTCTCGGCGACCTCATCTGGCTGGATGAGCCGCCCCTGCGGGTTGAGGCGTGCAAGTTCGGAGCGGGAGGCATCGCGCGATCGGCCGGTCTTGTCGGCGATGTTGGTGAGTGCCGCTTCCAAGAGTGGCGTGTCGGTATAGCCCGGGCACACCGCGTTGACCGTGATGCCACGCGGCGCCAGCTCGGCGGCGAGAGCGCGTGCCAGGCCGATAACGCCATGCTTGGCAGCACAATAGGCTGCGACATAGGGGTAGCCCTTTAGGCCGGCCGTGGAAGCGGTGAATACGATACGAGAGGCAACCGCCTCAGGTCTCAACAGATCGGGCAGGGCCGCCTGCACCGAGAGAAACGCGCCCGTCAGATTCACGTCGAGCATGCGCCGCCAGTGGGCTATGTCAGCCTTGGCGATGGGGGTGCTCTCCGCCGCTCCGGCGTTGGCGATGAGAATGTCGATGGGGCCGTGTGCGGCTCGCGCGGCGTCTACCATGGCCTTGGTTTGCGTTTCCTTGGTCACGTCGGCGACGACCACCTTGGTGCCCGGCAGGCTGGCCGCGATCCTTTCGAGCGGCGCTGCTCGGCGTCCCGCAAGCGAGATGGCGGCACCGGCCCTGGAAAGCTTCGCGGCGATTGCGGCACCGATGCCGCTGCCGCCGCCGGTGATGAGGGCATGTCTGCCGTCGAGGATACCCATCACACCCGCTCCGTGCCGCCCTCGGAGCGGCCCGCCAGGCGGTGGAGCTGGTCTCGACCCGCGAGGTAAGGCTTGGGCCAGGTCTCGCCGGTATAGCCGAGCCCGGCGGCGGCGTGCAGCGTCCAGTACGGGTTGGCCAGGTGCGGGCGGGCGAGGCAGCACAGGTCCGCACGCCCCGCCATCAGGATCGAGTTGACGTGGTCGGGCTCGTAGATGTTGCCGACCGCCATCGTGGCGATGCCCGTCTCGTTACGGATGCGGTCGGAGAACGGCGTCTGGAACATGCGCCCGTACACCGGCTTGGCATGGATTGAGGTCTGGCCGGCCGACACGTCGATGATGTCGACGCCTGCGGAGCGCAGCAGGCGCCCAATGGCGACGGCTTCATCAGGTGTGATCCCGTCGGCGCCAACCCAATCGCTGGCCGAGATGCGCACGGAGATCGGCCTGTGCGACGGCCATACCGCGCGCACGGCCTGAAGCACCTCGAGCGGGAAGCGCATGCGGTTCTCGAGGCTGCCGCCATAGGCATCCGTGCGGCGGTTGGTGAGCGGCGTGATGAAGGCGGACATCAGGTAGCCGTGGGCATAGTGCAGTTCGAGCATGTCGAATCCGACGCGCTCAGCCATCTCGACCGCCCGCACGAACTCGGCTTTCACATTGTCCATGTCAGCCCGCGTCATCTGGCGCGGCACCTGGTTCTCGGGCGACCAGGCCACGGGCGATGGACCCATCACCAGCCAATTGCCTCTCCGCAACGGCGCGTCCATTACCTCCCATCCAAGCTGGGTCGAGCCCTTAGGGCCCGAGTGGCCCAGCTGGATGGCGACTTTGGCGTCGGTCTCGGCGTGGATGAAATCGACGATGCGCTTCCAGGCAGCTTCGTGCTCGGGCGCATAGAGGCCGGTGCAGCCCGGGGTAATGCGTCCCTCGGGCGAGACGCAGGTCATCTCGGTGAAGACCAGGCCTGCCCCGCCCTTGGCGCGCTCGGCGTAATGCACGAAATGCCAGTCGGTCGGCGCCCCGTCGACCGCGCGATATTGTGCCATCGGGGAGACGACGACACGGTTCTTGAGGTGCAGATCGCGCAGACGGAACGGGGTGAACATCGGCGGGCGCGCACGGTTTGGCCGCTCACCTGTGGCCTGCTCCTCGAACCACATCTCGGCGCCTTCGAGCCAGGCACGGTCGCGCGTGCGCAGGTTCTCGTGACTGATGCGCTGCGAGCGGGTGAGCAGCGAATAGTTGAACTGCACGGGATCGAGATGGAGGTAACGCTCGACCTCCTCGAACCACTCGGTAGAGTTGCGCGCCGCGCTCTGGAGCCGGAGTACCTCCCTACGGCGCTCGTCCTCATAACGCCGGAAGGCTGCCGACATGTTGGGCTCGGTATGCAGGTACTGGGCAAGAGCGATGGCGCTTTCCAGCGCAAGCTTGGTGCCGGAGCCCACCGAGAAATGGGCAGTGGCGGCCGCATCGCCGAGCAGCACGACGTTGCCGTGCGACCACCTCTCGCACAGCACGCGATTGAAATTGAGCCAGGCCGAGCCGCGAAGGTGCCCGGCATTGGTCATCAGCCGATGGCCGCCGAGGTTCCGCGCAAAGATGCGCTCGCAAGCGGCAATCGTCTGCTCCTGCTCCATGCGATCGAAACCCGCCCGTCGCCAAGTCGGCTCCGAGCACTCGACTATGAAAGTCGCCGTGTCGGTGTCGAACTGGTAGGCATGCACCCAGATCCAGCCGTGCTCCGTCTCCTCGAAGATGAATGTGAAGGCATCGTCGAACTTCTGGTGCGTACCGAGCCAGACGTACTTGGTGTGCCGAACGTCGATGTCCGGCCGGAAGGCATCCGCCAACGCGCTACGCACCCTGGAGTTGGCACCATCACTGGCGACAATGAGGTCATACTCGCGATAAGGCTCTAGATTCTCCACCTCGGTCTCAAAGCGCAACTCCACCCCGAGCGCTTGCGCTCGCGCCTGCAAAATGTTGAGGAGCCGCTTGCGGCCGATGCCGCTGAAGCCGTGCCCACGCGAGCGCGTAACGCTACCGCGGTAGTGGACGGCGATGTCGTCCCAATAGACGAACTCGCGCCGGATCGCCCCCGCGCTGTCGGGGTCCGCCCCCTCCAGGTTCGCAAGAGTTTCGTCGGAGAGCACGACACCCCAACCGAAGGTGTCGTAGGGGCGATTGCGCTCGACGACCACGACTTCGTGCCGCGGATCACGCAGCTTCATGGCAATCGCAAAGTAGAGCCCGGCAGGCCCTCCCCCCAGACAGGCGACGCGCATGGTCCAGCGCCTCCGTCATTCAAGACGTGACGTCGAGCTTGCCCGAGCGATAGAGATATTTCAAGTATGAAATTTCATGAGTGAATAATCATGCCTCGATCCTTGCGGGAATGTCGGCGCTTGTCGTCGGCGGCTCGGCGGCGGTGTTAACGCACCGATAACGCTAGTACGCGACCCCGCGCGAAGTGCGTCAGATTAACACCTACTTATTTAGTGGCCATAAATGCGCATGCCGCTATCGGTTGTCTCCTACCGTGGGGGCTATCGCCTTGCGCGCGTTGTTTTGGCGAAAAAGAAATGATCGGTTGGCGGCGCGTCTCAACTCGGTGATTGAGACGTCCGAGCGCGTGCGTAAATCGTTCCGGCCGCCGCCCCCGCGCGTCACGATCGATACGTCCTTCCTTGAGTCCTCGACGGAAGTGGAGAAGGTTCCAGAGCCGTTCGAGGCCGAGTTGTCCACCGGGGCTGACGCCGGGCTCGAGCTGGAACACGCAGCCGAAGCGCCATGCGACGTCGAGACCGAGCAGCGTGAGCCCGCTGCACGACTGGAGGACGAGGCCTTACGCGAGCAAGCTGCTCGGTACGAGGCTGAAGCTCATCGCGACGCGGCGGCCTGGTCCGCCGCCGAGGCTCAACGAGAGCTTGCAGCGCTGCGAGAGGCCCTGGAGCAGACCGAACTGGCCGCACGCCTCGAAACCGAAGCGCAGCGCGAGCTGATCGCAGGGCTGGAGGCCGAGGCCCTGCGCGAGCAAGCCGCCCGTCGCGAAGCCGAGGCTGATCGCGAGCAGGCAGCCCAGCGCGCCGCAGAGGCCCAACGTGAGCTGACTGCACTGCGTGAGGCAATAGAGCGGCGCGAGCTGGCTATACGCCAGGAGGCCGAGGCCCAACGAGAGCTGGCAGCGCTGCGGGAGGCCGTAGAACAGCGTGAAGTGGCTACCCACCGCGAAATCGAGGCGCAGCGCGAGCTGATCGCACGGCTGGAGGCCGAGGCCTTGCGAGAGGCCGCAAGGCAGCACGAGCTGGTCGCAAATCGCGTAACCGAAGCAGGAGAACGCGAGGAAGCCGCTCGTCAGGAGGTTGAAGCTCAGCGCGAGTTGGCCACACGGCTGGATGCCGCTCGCCGCGCGGCTGAGACTGGTTGCGAGGAGGCGGCCAGGAGCGCCGCCGAAGCCCAACGAGAACTAGCGGCCCTGCGCGAGGCCGTTGAGCAGCGTGAACTGGCTGCGCGCCGCGAAACTGACACTCAGCGCGAGCTGACCACGCGCCTGGACGCCCAGGTCTTGCAGGAGCAGGCCGCCCGGCGCGAAGCTGAAGCTCATCGCGAGGAAGCAGCCCGCAGCGCCACCGAGGCTCAACGCGAGCTGGCGGCACTGCGAGAGGCGGCAGAACAGCGCGAGCTGGCCGCACGCCTCGAAACCGAAGCGCAGCGCGAGCTGATCGCACGGCTGGAGGCCGAGGCCCTGTGCGAGCAAGCCGCCCGTCGCGAAGCTGAGGCTGATCGCGAGGAGGCAGCCCAGCGCGCCGCCGAGGCTCAACGAGAGCTGGCAGCCCTGCGAGAGACCGATGAGCAACGCGAACAAGCCGCACGTCGCGAGGCCGAGGCTCATCTCGATCTGGCCAAACGCCTGGAGGCCGAGGTCTTGCACGAGCGATTAGCCCGGCGCGAGGCTGAGACTAATCGCGAGGAAGCGGCCCGCAGCGCCGCCGAAGCCCGACGCGAGCTGGCAGCCCTTCGGGAGGCCACAGAGCGGCGCCAGGAAGCTGCGCGCCAGGAGGCCGAAGCTCAACGCGAGCCTCCAATGCATGTTGCTGCGATACCGCCCATCGTCACAGCAGAGCCCATGCGGCCCTCGCCGAAGATGCGCTCTGGCAACGCAACGCATCGGCAGCAGCAAGCCCCGACGCCGAGAGACCTGTGGCTTCGCGGGGCCACAGATCGATCCACACCCTTCGTGGCCGACACACAATCGATCGTCCCATCGGCATGGGATGGCCCCGCCAGCGTGGACGCACGTGCAAATACGGACGGCGCCGAGGACAAACCAGAGTTGGCCAACGCTGAGAACAAGCGCCGTAACCGACGCATCGCGTCGCGAATACCTGCAACACTGTGGTGCGAGAGCAGGCGCCAAAGCTTGGCCTGCACCATCCGTGACAAGTCATCCAGCGGCGCAAGGCTCGAGTTTGCGGCGGAAAGGTTGACCGATGGAATCAGCGAGCTCGTGGTCGGCGACAAGCTGTCCCTGGTATTCAATGCCTCGGGCCCGGAGCGCACCTCCGTTGCCTGTGTAGTGGTGTGGATTGCCGGAAGCTGCTGCGGTGTGTGCTTCTCTGGTCAATTCAGCCAGATCAACACACCGAGGAAAACCTCGCCAAGCAGTCGAGCAAGCCGTTGACTCAGCGGCAGCTTCCGGGCTGGATTTGCCGTGTCATGGTTACCTTCGTCCGACCACCACGGCAAAGTGTGACCCCCAACGGTCCTTGGCTCAGCGCGCTCTTAACCACCCCAACGACCAGCGGCGATAGGCAACGTGATGCGGACCGTTAGCATAGGGGGACAGCACATCGGGCAATGGTCTCGTCACCTTGCGCCGCCGGCCCGGCATCGGTCAGCGCCCGCGTTCACCTACGATCCACTTGCGACTGGTGCGTTCTCCCTGCGAGCATGTTAGCCTCGCAAAAAATGAGGGCCAAAGGGGGGAAATCGTGCAACGCGGCTGGCAGGTTGCGTGCGTCTGCTTGTTGGCCCTTTTTGTCGCGGCCCTGGTGACCTCGCTCGACTACTCGCTCCGCGATGCCCTGGGTCCGGGACCCGGCTTCTTTCCGTTCTGGCTAAGCCTGATTGGCGCCGCACTGACGGTCGGCATTCTGGTGCAGGTCACCCGCAGCGCGCCTGATGCCGAGACGGCCGTTATGTTGCCCAGAGGCCGGGCGGCGCTGCAGGCTGCCCTGGTCGTCGTCGCGCTCGCGGTTGCGGCGGCACTGCTCGAGCCGCTCGGCTTTCGCCTGACCATGCTCGCGTTCCTCGCCGCGCTGCTGGTGGCGCTGGGCGCACGCTCAGCCGTCGCCGTTTCGCTTACCGCGCTCGCGGGGAGCTTCGGCGTGTTCCACGTGTTCTACTACTGGCTCAAGGTGCCGCTGCCGATCGGCGCGTTCGGATTGTGAGGCGGACGCGCGATGGATACCTTTCAACATCTGATGGCGGGCCTGGCAGCGGCCATGAGTCTGCAGAACTTCACGTTCGCCCTGATCGGCTGCTTCCTCGGCACGCTGATCGGCGTGCTGCCGGGCCTGGGGCCGGCGGCGGGCACCGCGATCCTGATCCCGCTCACCTTCAAGCTCGATCCGACCGGGGCCCTCATCATGCTGAGCGCCATCTACTACGGCGCCATGTACGGCGGCACCATCACCTCGGTGCTGATCAACGTGCCGGGAGAAGCCGCCTCGGTGATCACCTGCATCGACGGCTACCAGATGGCCAAGCAGGGCCGCGGCGGCACCGCGCTCGGCATTGCCGCCATCGGCTCGTTCATCGGCGGCATGTTTGCGACCATCGCGCTGGTCGTCGTCGCCCCGCCGCTGGCGCAGCTCGCCCTAAAGTTCGGTCCGCCGGAGTTCTTCGCGCTGATGCTGGTGGGCCTTTGCCTCATCACTGGTCTCGGCGGGCGGTCGCTGCTGGCCGGCCTCGCCATGGCCGTGCTCGGGCTGCTGATCGCCATGGTCGGCATCGATCCCGTGCGCGGGGCACCGCGCTTCACCTTCGGCATCCCCTCGCTCTACGACGGCCTCGGCTTCATACCTGTGGTGATGGGCCTCTTCGGCGTCGCCGAGATCCTGCTCACCATCGAGAAGCCCTACCACCAGATCATCAAGACCAACCTCAGCTCCTTGCTGCCCTCGCGCGAGGAATGGCATCGCTCGCTCGGCGCCATCGCCCGCGGCACCGGCATCGGCTTCTTCCTTGGGCTGATCCCCGGCGTCGGCGCCATCATCCCGACGTTCGTGGCCTATGTCTTCGAGAAGCGCATCTCGAAGACGCCGGAGAGATTCGGGCGGGGCGCCATCGAGGGCGTGGCGGCACCCGAGACTGCCAACAACGCCTATGCCAACGCGGCCATGATCCCGCTGCTCACACTGGGCATCCCGAGCTCGCCCACCATCGCCGTGCTGATGGGCGCCTTCATCGTCAACGGCCTCACTCCGGGGCCGTTCCTCTTCCAGGAGCGCCCCGATCTCGTCTGGGCGGTGATCGCCAGCTTCTTCCTCGGCAACATCCTGCTGCTCGTTCTCAACCTGCCTTTCGTCGGCCTGTGGGCGCGCATCCTGCATCTGCCCTACCAGTACATCTGCGTCGGGACCCTGCTGTTCTGCGTGATCGGCGCCTACAGCCTGCAGCAGAACATATTCGACGTGGGCGTCATGATCGCCTGCGGCGTCATCGGCTACGGCATGCGCAAGATCGATCTGCCGATTGCGCCGTTGGTCCTCGGGCTGATCCTCGGCCCCTTCCTGGAAAAATCGCTGCGAACCTCGCTCGAGATGTCGGCGGGCGACTTCTCGATCTTCTACACTAGACCCTTGTGCCTAGCGCTTTTGGTGATCGCCGCCATCGTTCTGATCGCCTCGGCGCTACGCCCACCGCCCCCGGAGGTGCGGGCGGCTTCTACCGACTGACGACAACCGAGCAAGAGGAGGAAAACACAGATGGCACGCGTTACGACCGCTTTGGCCGGCGCAGCCCTGGCCGTGGCCGCATGGACGGGCACCGCCGGCGCCCAAGACTTTCCCAACAAGCCCGTGCAGCTGATGGTCGCCTATCCGGCTGGCGGATCGACCGACGTTGCCGCGCGCATCGTCGCCGCCATTGCCGAGAAAGCGCTCGGCCAACCGATCGTCGTCGTCAACAAGGGCGGCGCTGGAGGCCAGGTCGGTTGGACCGACATGGTTCGCCAGAAGCCCGACGGATACTACATCGGCTTCATCAACCTGCCCGCGACCAACACGGTCATCCTCGACCCTGAACGCAAGGCCATCTTCTCCGAGAAGGACTTCACGCCGATTATCAACCAGGTGCTCGACCCCGGCGTGATCTGGGTCAGAGCGGACAGCCCCTACAAGACGGTGAAGGATCTGATCGATGCGGCCAAGAAGGCGCCAGGGACGATCCGCGCCGCCACCACCGGCATTCTGTCGGATGACCATCTGGCGATCCTGATGACGGAGGAAGCGGCGCCAGGCGCCACTTTCCGCCTGGTGCACCTCGAGGGCGGCGCCGCGCAGTTCAAGGAGATCATGGCCGGCAACATCGACGTGGCCTTCGACAACGTCGGCAGCATCGTCAAGCGGGTGCAGTCGGGCGAGGTCCGCGCCATCGCCGTGATGGACGACGTACGCTCCAAGTTCCTGCCCGACGTGCCGACCATGAAGGAGCTCGGCTACCCGACCGTCATCTCCAACTCGACGCGCGGCATCGCCGGGCCCAAGGACATGCCGGCTCCGATCGTGGCCAAGCTCCGCGACGTGCTTAAGAAGGCGATGGAGGATCCCGAGCACGTCAAGAAGCTCGAGGAGCAGGGCATCGCCATCAAGATCATGATCGGTGACGAGTACACCAAGTACTTCGCCGACACGCACGCGAAGGCCAAGAAGTACACCGAGTGGGCCAGGAACCGGCCGCAAAAATAGCGTTCGATGGTCGAAGCGGTCCTTCGGAGCGAGAGCCGGCGGGCGCCCGCCCGCCGGCTCATAATCAAGTCGGCCCAGTAGGCGGGGCGACCAGCCGACGACCGAGTCGCTCCAGGTCAGGATCACCCGACGGACGCCAGCCTGCTCCGGGCCTCACGTTCCAGGTGCCCACCGTATTGGTCGCCACGATCTCCGAGCCCGACCCGCTCCAGATGTTTGGCCGTGCCGCGATGTGCACGATGCTGTCCTGGCCCTTTGCGGCCGCAGCCACCACCGCGAAGTCCTCGATCGATGC
>DATEVP010000266.1:0-8525 GCA_035258465.1 Hyphomicrobiaceae bacterium | reverse complement strand
GTCATCAACCTGCTCACCGCCGAGGGCGAGGAGCAGGTCATGCTCAAGGTCACCGTCGCCGAAGTGCAGCGCACGCTGTTGAAGCAGTTCGGCGTCAACATCGGCGCACTCGTCAACTCTGGCAACTTCTCGACCACGATCCTTTCGGAGAATACGCTCCCGCTGACCTCCGCGGCGGGCCTTGGCACGCTTCCGCTTGCGAACATCGCTTCAAGTGCGCTGCAACTCACGAGGCCCAGCAGCCCCGTCGCCGGCTACGCAAATTCCGGCGTCGACACACTCTTCGACGCCGGCAACACGCAGATCGCGGGCGTCCTGCGCGCGCTCGAGCGCGATGGGCTGGTCCGGACCCTGGCCGAGCCGAACCTGACAGCCGTGTCCGGCGAGACCGCCAAGTTCCTGGCCGGCGGCGAATATCCGGTTCCCGTGGTCGACAGCGACGGCAAGCTCTCCGTCACCTTCAAGGAGTTCGGCGTCGGCCTCGCCTTCACGCCGATGGTGCTGTCGGAGGGCCGCATCAGCCTGAAGATCGAGAGCGAGGTGAGCGAGCTCACCAACGAGGGCGCCGTCGTTCTCTCCAGCATCAGCATCCCGGCGCTGAAGAAGCGTCAGGCCAAGTCGACGGTGGAGCTGCCCTCCGGCGGGTCGCTGGCGATCGCCGGCCTGATCTCCGACACGACGCGGCAGAACATGGACGGGTTCCCCGGATTGAAAGATGTGCCCATCATCGGCACGCTGTTCCGCAGCCGCGACTTCCAGAAGCAGGAGACCGAGCTCGTCGTCATCGTCACCCCCTACATGGTGCGCCCGACCTCGCGCCAGAAGCTGGTGCGCGCGGACGAGGGGTTCGCGCCGGCCTCCGATCTCAAAGCCAACTTCCTAGGTCATCTCAACCGGGTCTACGGCAAGGGCAGGGCGCTGCCGCCCGGCGATCTGAAGGGTGACTACGGGTTCATCGTCGACTAGCCGGAGCATTGGAGCATACCATGAGACATCCGTTCGCACCGCGCGTCGCGTGCGGCTTTGCGCCGATGGGCCGGGCCCTGCTGGCCGTGTCGCTCCTCGCCGTGGCCGTCGCCGGGTGCAAGCCCGACGAGCCCGGCGCTCACTTTGCGGGCCTCACGGTCGTCGATCCTTCCCAGCGCCACCCGATTCTGGTGTCGCAGGAGCCCGCGAGCATGAGCCTTCGCGTGCCGCGCGGCTCGTCGGGGCTGTCGCCCGCGCAGAAGGCGCAGTTCGGCGGCTTCCTGGAGCGCTACCGCGGTGCCGACTCCGGCAACAGCAAGCTGGTGGTCTCCGTGCCGAGCGGCTCCAACAACGAAGCCTCCGTGGTGCGCGCGGTCAACGACCTGCGCGCCATGATCGCCAGCTCCGGCTTCGGCGAGAGCAACGTGGTCATGGAGCCGTATATGGAATCCCGCGAGGGCGGTGCGCCGATCCGGATTGCCTACCTGCGCTACGTGGCCCAGGGCCCGGAGTGCGGAGCCTGGCCCGCCAACCTGGCCGACGAGCGGCGCAACCTCAACTACCACAACTTCGGTTGCGCGCAGCAGCACAACCTCGCGGCCCAGATCGCCAATCCCGCCGATTTGCTCGGGCCCCGGACCATGGAGACGGCCGATCCGGAGCGCCGCACGGTCGTCTTCGACAAGTATCGGCAGGGCAAGTCGACGGCGGCTGACAAGGCCCCCGACGAGCGCGTGCAGGTCAAGGGTGCGAATTAACCGAGGTCGACCATGAGCAAGCAGGCTTTTTCCGCAGCGGATGAAGATCCGCAGATCGGCCGCGATCTGGTGCCGACCGGCGCGGGCGCGCCTGGCGTGGACCCCCACGATGAGGCGGCCCTTCGGGCGAAGGCGCGCCCCATCCCGCGCATCTCGATCCAGGCCTTCTGCGAGGGTACCGCCACGGCGCAGGCGGTGCAGGCGGCAACCGGCGACCGCAGGCTCGCCAAGTCGCACGTCAGCGTGCACATGGGCGGCGCACCGGCGGCGGTGGCGCACTACCAGGAGAGCCCGACGCCGAACCTGATCGTCATCGAGACCAGCTTGCCGCGCGCGCAAATGCTGGGCGAGCTCGACCGGCTCGCCGAGCACTGCGACGCCGGCACGAAGGTGGTGGTGATCGGCCGCACCAACGACGTGGTCCTCTACCGCGAGCTGCTGAAGCGGGGGGTGAGCGAATACCTGATCGCGCCGATCCAGCCGCTGCAGCTGATCGAAAGCCTGTCCAACCTCTACAACAATCCCGACACCGATCCCGTCGGCAACGTCATGGCCTTCATCGGCGCCAAAGGCGGCGTCGGCTCGAGCACGGTGTGCCACAACACGGCCTGGTCCCTGTCGGAGGCGCTGAAATCCAACGTGGTCGTCGCCGACCTCGACCTGGCGTTCGGCACCACGGGCCTCGATTTCAACCAGGACCCCGTGCAGGGCATCGCCGAGGCGCTGCAGAGCCCCGAGCGGCTCGACGAGATGCTGCTCGACCGGCTGCTGACCAAGTGCTCCGAGCATTTGAGCATCTTCGCTGCGCCCGTCGTGCTCGACCGCGACTACGACATCTCCGCCGACGGCTGCGATCTCGTCCTCGATATCGTGCGCCAGAACGTGCCCTACGTCGCCGTCGATCTGCCGCACACCTGGACGCCGTGGGTCAAGCGGGTGCTGCTGCAGGCGGACGAGATCGTGATCACCGCTGTTCCCGATTTAGCCAATCTGCGCAATGCCAAGAACCTGATCGACCTGGTGAAGCAGAACCGGACCAACGACGGCCCGCCGCACCTGGTCATCAACATGGCCAAGACGCCCAAGCGGCCGGAAATCTCGGCCAAGGAGTTTGCCGTCGCCCTCGACATTACGCCGACGCTGGTGATCGACTTCGACAGCGAAACGTTCGGTCTGGCTTCGAACAACGGCCAGATGATCGAGGAGTTCTCCAACAAGGCGCTCGCTGCTCAGCAGTTCCGCGAGCTGGCGCTGGCGCTGGCCCATCGCAAGGAGGCCAAGGAGGACAAGAAGAAGACCGCATCGGCGCTGGCGCCGCTTGGCCCCCTTCTCCAGAAACTCAAGCTCAAGCGCTGAGGAGACCGCGTAGATGTTCGGCAGGCGTACTACCGGTGACCCAGCAGCCACCCGCCGTGCGCTTCCCGCACAAGAGGCGGCGTCGCCGGTGGCCCTCAAGAATGTCGAGACCAAGCCGGCGGCAATGGAAGACGCGCGTCAGCCCGCCAAGCAGGAGGCGGCTGCGACCGAGCGCCGCCATTCGGAGGAATACTACGACGTCAAGACGACGGTCTTCAACGCGCTGATCGACACGATCGATCTGACGCAGCTGGCCAAGCTGGAGGCCGCCGCGGCGCGCGAGGAGATCCGCGACATCGTCAGCGAGATCATCCAGATCAAGAACGTCGTGATGTCGATCGCCGAGCAGGAGGAGCTGCTCGAGGACATCTGCAACGACGTGCTGGGCTACGGCCCGCTCGAGCCTCTGCTCGCCCGCGACGACATCGCCGACATCATGGTCAACGGCGCCGGCACCACCTACATCGAGGTCGGCGGCAAGGTGCAGAAGACGGGCGTGCGCTTTGCCGACAACGCGCAGCTGATGAACATCTGCCAGCGCATCGTCAGCCAGGTCGGCCGGCGCGTCGACGAATCGAGCCCGATCTGCGACGCGCGCCTGCCCGACGGCAGCCGCGTCAACGTCATCGCCCCGCCGCTCGCCATCGACGGCCCCAGCCTCACGATCCGCAAATTCAAGAAGGATCGCCTCAAGCTCGATCAGCTCGTGAAATACAAGTCCATCACGCCGGACACCAAGACCATCCTGGAGGTGATCGGCCGCGTGCGCTGCAACGTGCTGATCTCGGGCGGCACCGGCTCGGGCAAGACCACGCTGCTGAACTGCATGACCGCCTCGATCGACGAGGACGAGCGCATCATCACCTGCGAAGACTCGGCCGAGCTGCAACTGCAGCAGCCCCACGTCGTGCGCCTGGAGACGCGTCCGCCCAACCTCGAAGGCGAGGGCGAGATCACCATGCGCGATCTGGTCAGGAACTGTCTGCGCATGCGGCCCGAGCGCATCATCGTCGGCGAGGTGCGCGGACCGGAGGCCTTCGACCTGCTGCAGGCGATGAACACCGGCCACGACGGCTCGATGGGCACGCTGCACGCCAACAGCCCGCGCGAAGCCATCAGCCGTCTCGAATCCATGATCATGATGGGCGGGTTCACGCTGCCGCCCAAGACCATCCGCGAGATGATCACCGGCTCGATCGACGTCATCATCCAGGCCTCGCGCCTGCGCGACGGCTCGCGCAAGGTGACGCACATCACCGAGGTGGTGGGCATGGAGGGCGAGGTCGTCACCCTGCAGAACCTGATCGTGTTCGAGATCACGGGCGAGGACGCGCACGGCAAGATCATCGGCCGCCACCGCTCGACCGGCATTGCCCGTCCGCGCTTCTGGGAACGCGCCGAGTATTTCGGGGAGACCGGCCGCCTGGCGCAGGCCCTCTCCAGCGCCGAGGTCCACGACAACGTCGGCAATCCGATGGGAGAAGTCCGTGGATAGCAATGATCTCCTGTTCGCCGGGCTTCTTGTGGTCGCCGCCATCTCGGTCGGCGCCATCGTCTTTTTCCTGGTGAATCCCTTTTTCTCCGGCGAACGGCGCACCGACAAGCGCATCCAGGGCGTGACGGAGAGCAGGACCAAGCGCATCGCCATGAAGGCGCAGGCGGATACGACGCAGAATCGCCGCCGCCAGGTCGCCGAGACGCTCAAGGACCTCGAGGACCGCCAGGCGGCGCGCGAAAAGGTCTCGTTGCGGCTGCGCCTGGAGCGTGCCGGGCTCGACATCACGCCGCGCTCGTACTGGCTTGCGAGCGTCGCCACCGGTGTCGTGATCGGCGTGGGCCTGTGGATCTCCGCGCCGAGCGTGCCGATCTTCGTGCCGCTCCTGGCAGCCTTCGTCGGCGTCGTCGGCCTGCCGCGCTGGGTGCTGGCCCGGCTGGTCAAGCGCCGGCAGGCCAAGTTCGTCGACGAGTTCGCCAACGCCATCGACGTGATCGTGCGCGGCGTCAAGTCGGGCCTGCCGCTGATCGAGTGCCTGTCCATCATCGCGCGCGAATCGCCGCAGCCGATCGCCGAGGAGTTCACCGAGGTCGTCGAGCAGCAGCGCGTCGGCGTGCCGCTGGGGGAGGCGTTCGAGCGCATGATGGCGCGCATGCCGCTGCCCGAGGTGCGCTTCTTCGCCATCGTCATCGGCATCCAGCAGCAGGCGGGCGGCAACCTGTCCGAGGCGCTGGGCAACCTGTCGGGCGTGCTGCGCGACCGCAAGCGCCTGGCAGCCAAGGTGCGCGCGCTGTCGGCGGAGGCGAAGGCGTCCGCCGCCGTGCTCGGCTCCCTGCCGTTCATCGTCATGATCCTCGTCTACATCACCACACCGTCCTACATCAGCATCCTCTGGACCACGAACTTCGGCCAGTTCCTGCTGGCGGCGGCCGGCATGTGGATGACGTGCGGCATCCTGGTGATGCGGAAGATGATCAACTTCAAATATTGAGGCGATAGCGCGGGCGCCGGAAGGTGGGCTCGCATCGTGCTCGGCACTGAAGCACTGCCTGGGATGCAAGGACCATGGTTGACCAGCTCATCTCGCTCATGAGCCCCCAGATCGTCGTGACGCTGCTCGCGGCGATTGCCGCGTTCGCGACGGTCTTGACCGTGCTCATGCCGGTACTCTCGCGCGACCGCTTGGGCACGCGCATGCAGATCATGGCGACCGAGCGCGACAAGATGCGCGCCGCGCGCCTTGCCGACATTGCCAAGAAGGACGGTCAGGGGCGCCTCAGGAGCACGCCGAGAGGCTTCATGCAGGAGATCGTCGACCGCTTCAATCTGCGCAGCGTGTTCGACTCCGAGGATGTGCGCGACAAGCTGAAGATGGCGGGTCTGCGGGGACAGGCGCCGCTCGTCGCCTACATGTTCTTCCGCGTGGCCATGCCGGCCATCATCGCCATCGTGGCGCTGCTCTACCTGTTCGTGCTCTCCGACTACGAGTATCCGGCGCTGGTCAAGATCGGGCTGGCCGTGGGCGCCGCCTACGCCGGCTTCTACCTGCCCAACATGTTCGTCGAGAACCTGGTGCAGCGACGCCAGACCTCGATCAAGAACTCCTTCCCGGACGCGCTCGACATGCTCCTGATCTGCGTGCAGTCGGGCATGTCGGTCGAGGCGGCCTTCGGCAAGGTCTCAGGCGAGGTCGGCAGCCAGTCGCTGGAGCTCGCCGAAGAGCTGAGCCTGACCACCGCCGAGCTCTCCTACCTGCAGGAGCGCCGCCAGGCCTACGAGAACCTCGGCAAGCGCACCGGCATCGCCGGCATCAAGGCGGTCGCCACCGCGCTGATCCAGGCCGAGCGCTACGGCACACCCGTCGGCCAGGCGCTGCGCGTGATGGCCAAAGAGAACCGTGACATGCGCATGTCCGAGGCCGAGAAGAAGGCGGCCGCCCTGCCGCCGAAGCTGACCGTGCCGATGATCATCTTCTTCCTGCCGGTGCTGTTCGTGGTGATCCTGGGCCCCGCCATCATCCAGGTGTTCAAATACAACTGACGCCGCAGCGGGCGCCAGTTGCCATCAGACCCGTGGAAGAGGCAGCCGCTTCGCAGCTACTGCGTGCCGCCGGCGCTGAAGCGGTTCAGGTAGAGGTCGTAGGGCGGCGACGACCAATTGGCGTAGCGATTGTTGTCCTGGATTTCCCTCAGATAGTTCAGCCAGTGCACCTCCAAGGTCGGCGGAGCCGTGCGACTGGGGGCCGCCGGCTTGTCGATCGACGCTTCGATCTGGCGCCCGAGCTTTTCCAGGTTGATGCCGGACGCCTTCAGGTTGCGAAACAAGGCTGCGACCTCGCCATACGCCATGGTCCGGCGCACGATGTCTTCGCCGAGGTAGTAGCTGATGTTTTCCGCGACGTGGCGCGCGCCGGCTTCATACGGCGCGTATCCGGTTGCCGCTGAGATCTTCTCGTAATCGGGCAGGTACCCGCCGTTGCTCATCTGCTTCTTGAGGACGGGGACGATCCTGGCATCGAACGCTGCCCCGGTGAGCGCGAGCTTACCCTCTTTCAGTGCGAATTCGAAACCATCGAACCGGAAGAACACGGCGGCATTGCCGATGCCGGGCTCTCGCATGGGCTCGAAGCCGTTGGCGAACTTGTAGCCGACCGTCCACTCCTGCGGCGGCAGGACCATGTCGCCGAGGAAGTTGTCGACGCTCTTGAGGTCTGCGGCCAGCTCGGAGCTCGCCGGCACCTTGCCGAAGACGATGTGCTTTTCTTCGTTGAGGGAAACGCCGATCCTGTCGTCGCGCGCAATTGCCCGAGCAAGGAGCGCGGCGCTCTGGGCCGACACGGGAGAGGCGTAGGTGCGCCCTTCGTCGAGCATGAACGTGTTGGACGCGGGCTCGTAGCGAACGCTCTTGACGCCGTCGATGCCGGTGGCCGTGCCTTCCAGGACCAGGCCGCCCGGGATGCTTCCGTAGTGCCTCAGGAGCTTGTGCGCCTCGCCGCGCCAGATCAGCCGTGCCTTGGCCTTCATGCCGTCGCCGGGGATGCAGCGGTAGCGCTTGAGGACCGCGCGCGCCTCGGTGTGTGTGATCAGCCGCGCCTCGCCCTTCACGGTCTTCATGCCGTCGCCGGGGATGCTCTTGTAGTGCGCCAGGAGCTTGTGGGCCTCGTCGCGCGTGATCATCCGCCCGTCGGCCTTCATGCCGTCGCCGGGGATGCAGCGGTAGCGCTTGACGAGCGCACGCGCTTCGGTGTGCGTCATCATCCGGGCTTCGCCCTTGACGGCGGTCTTCATGCCGTCGCCGGGGATGCTCCTGTAGTGCGTCAGCAGCTTGTGGGCCTCGTCGCGCGTGATCATGCGCCCCTCGGCTTTCATGCCGTCGCCGGGGATGCATCTGTAGCGGTTGACGAGCATGTGGGCTTCGCCGTGCGCGATCAGGCGGCCGTGGCCGACCACCTTGGCGCGAGCCATTCCGTCGGCGACGGCTCGAGAGTCGATCGCGCTCCATCCAAGGACGGACGCGAGTGCGGCCATCAACACTAAGGTCTTGTGCATTCTCATATTAACCCCGCTGCGCATGGCAGTGACGCGCCATTTCAATGCGTTGTTCGCTTCGATCTCAAGTGTCACAGAGATTTAACGTTACTCGGCGTGCCGGATTCGGCGCAGCTCGCGGGTCCGAGTTGCCGGTGTGAACGCGCGCGCTTCGGCACGTCGCACCGGGCGCCGGCGCGGTTCGCCAGCCTTGTGGCGAGGTGTGAGCGGCAACTCGCGTCGACGCGGCGCCGCTGGGTGCGATCAGCGTTGGGAGACGAGGCGCTCGATGTCCGCCGCCACCGCGATGTAGTCGCGCATGATGGTCTCGGCACGGCGGTCGAGCTCGCTTCGCGTGGGCGCGCTATCGCCCGGCGGCCGCGTCTTGATCGAGGCGCCCATGCCGCGGCCGCGCGCGACGAG
>DATEVP010000265.1:0-2633 GCA_035258465.1 Hyphomicrobiaceae bacterium | reverse complement strand
GTTGTGACGTACTACGACTGGGCGATCGCGGGCGCCTTCGTGCTGCTTGTGGCCTACCGGGTGCTTATCGGCTGAGCCGCCGGGGCGGGGGTCAGACCCCTCGCGCGAAAGATCGAGATTAGCGTTCACGTAGAGGCGAGGGGCCTGACCCCCTTCGAGACCAATGCCGACCGAGATCCTGATGCCCGCGCTGTCGCCCACCATGGAGGAGGGCAAGCTCGCCAAATGGCTGGTCGAGGAAGGCCAGACCGTGAAAGCGGGGGACGTGATCGCCGAGATCGAGACCGACAAGGCCACCATGGAGGTGGAGGCCTCCGACGAGGGCAAGGTGTCGAAGCTGCTGGTGCCCGCGGGCACGGAGGGCGTGAAGGTCAATACGCCGATTGCGCTGCTCGATGGGGAAGGGGCGGCTTCTCCCTCTCCCCGCGCGTCTGCGAACTCTCCCCTTGCGCCAACAGCGCGGGGAGAGGGTCGGGGTGAGGGGCGGCCCAAAGCTGCGACGTCACCTGCGTCTGCCCCTCACCCTAGCCCTCTCCCCGCGGAAGTGCGGGGAGAGGGAATGGCCGGTCTCGAGACCATCACCCAGACCATGCGCGAGGCGCTGCGCGATGCCATGGCCGAGGAGATGCGGCGCGACAAGGACGTGCTGCTGATGGGCGAGGAGGTGGCGCAGTACCAGGGCGCCTACAAGATCAGCCAGGGGCTGCTGGAGGAATTCGGCGACCGGCGCGTGATCGACACGCCCATCACCGAGCAGGGCTTTGCCGGCATCGGCGTGGGCGCGGCCATGGCGGGGCTCAAACCCATCGTCGAGTTCATGACCTGGAACTTCGCCATGCAGGCGATCGACCAGATCATCAATTCCGCCGCCAAGACGCTCTACATGTCCGGCGGCCAGATGGGCTGCCCGATCGTGTTCCGCGGGCCCAACGGCGCGGCGGCCCGGGTCGCTGCCCAGCACAGCCAGTGCTACTCGGCCTGGTACGCGCACGTGCCGGGCCTGAAGGTGGTGGCGCCTTCGAATCCGGCCGACGCCAAGGGGCTGCTCAAGGCAGCCATCCGCGATCCCAACCCGGTGCTCGTGCTGGAGAACGAGATCCTCTACGGCGCCTCCGGGCCGGTGCCGAAGGGCGAGTGGGTGGTGCCGATCGGGAAGGCGCGGATTGCGCGGGCCGGGAGCCACGTCACCATCGTCTCGTTCGCCCGCGGCATGGTGTACGCGCTCGATGCGGCAGAGCAGCTGGCCGCGGACGGCATCGAGGCGGAGGTGATCGACCTGCGCTCCCTGCGGCCGCTGGATCTGGAGACGGTGATCGAGTCCGTGAAGAAGACCAACCGCCTGGTCACCGTGGAGGAGGCCTGGCCGGTGTGCTCGGTAGGCTCGGAGATCTGCTCGCAAGTTGCCATCCGCGCCTTCGACTATCTCGACGCCCCGCCCGCCAAGGTCTCCGGCGCCGATGTGCCGATGCCCTATGCCGCCAACCTCGAGCGCCTCGCGCTGCCGAGCAGTGCCCAGGTGATCGAGGCGGTGAGGGCCGTGTGCTATGCGTGAACGGCACGCTTGGCGAAACCGCGAGGCGTTATAGAATGCCCTGAACTTGGAGGCGTGTGCCTCCGCAATGAGACAATCGATGGCCCAGCCCGTAGAACGCGCTGCTACCTACGAGGATCTGCTCGCCGTGCCCGAGCCGCTGGTAGCTGAGATCCTGTTCGGACGCATAGTGACCCATCCGCGACCGGCGCCGCGGCATGCGGCTGCAAGCAGCGCACTTGGGAATGTGCTCGGACCACCGTTTCAGTTTGGCCGCGATGGACCTGGCGGATGGCTCTTCTTGGACGAGCCCGAGCTTCATCTGGGCCCGCATGTGGCTGTTCCGGACCTGGCAGCTTGGCGACGCGAACGCCTGCCTGCGCTGCCCGAGACGGCGTGGATCGGCGTGGCACCCGATTGGGTTTGCGAGGTGCTGTCGCCCTCGACGGAGCGCTACGATCGAGGAGACAAGCGCGTCATCTATGCGGAGGCCGGCGTCGGCCACGTCTGGCACGTGGACCCGGTGCTCAGGATGCTCGAGGTGTTCGAGCTCAGGGACGGCAAATGGCTGCTCCTAGATGTGTTCCGTGACGACGTGCACGTCGCGGCACCGCCGTTCGCAGAGCACAACTTCTCTCTGGGCCTGCTGTGGCCATTCGATTCCCCTGCCGAGACGCAAAGCTGACGCGAAACGCTCAGGTCTGGCGGCAACGCACACGGGCGGAGGAAACGAGATTGAGTGAAGTGTTCACCCTGGTTGGCACCTGCCACTGCGGCGCGATCCGCGGGTCGCTCGCGGCGACGAAGCCGGCGGCGGAGCTGCAGCTGCGCGCGTGCCAGTGCTCGTTCTGCACGCGGCACGGGGCGATGACGGTGTCCGATCCGGCGGGGCGGGCCACGTTCGAGATCGATCGCGCTGCGCTCACCAAGTATCAGTTCGGCACGCGCACCGGCACCAGCCTGATCTGCAACCGCTGCGGCATGTATGCCGGCGTGATCCTGGAGGAGGGCGGCAAGGTGTGGTCGGCGCTCAACGTGCGCGGCCTCGCCATCCCCGGGTTCGAGGGGCGCGCGGCCGAGCCCGTGGTCTACGATGGCGAGG
>DATEVP010000264.1:0-2307 GCA_035258465.1 Hyphomicrobiaceae bacterium | reverse complement strand
GCTCGCCATGCTACTCGCGTCCTGGGTCCCGGATATTTCGCTGACGCGAAATTCCGGGATGACATGGATGGGCAGCATCACACCGCTTCCTCGCCCAGGTAGCACTCGAGCACGGCCGGGTCGCGCGTCACCTCCTCGGGCGAGCCGGCGGCGATCACCTGGCCATTGTGCAGCACGACGATGCGCTTGGACAGGGCCATCACCGCCCGCATGACGTGCTCGACCAGCAGAATGGTGAGCCCGAGACTGGCATTGAGCTCCCGGAAAAATGCGACCATGTGGTCCATCTCGGTCGGACGCAGGCCGCCCATCACCTCGTCCAGAAGAAGAATGCGGGGCCCCGTGGCGAGCGCGCGCGCCACCTCCAGCCGCTTGCGCTCGGGCAGCGTGAGGGATGCCGCCGTGTGGTCGCGCTTGCTCTCCAGGCCCAGCTGCGCGATCACCTGCCCGGCCTTTTCGCGCGCTTCCTTCACGCTGGCGCTGGCATTGAGCGCGCCGACGACGACGTTCTCCATGACGGAGAGCCCGGCGAACGGCTTCACCAGCTGGAACGTGCGCGCGACGCCTGCCCGGCAAATCTGATCCGAGCGCCAGCCGCTGATCGGCGTGCCGCCGAGACGCACCTCGCCCGCATCGGCCCGATAGACGCCGGCGATCACGTTGAAGCAGGTGGTCTTGCCGGCACCGTTGGGCCCGATCAGCCCGACGATCTCGCCTTCCGGCACCTGGAAGCTCACGTCCTGCACGGCGCGCAGCCCGCTGAAGCTCTTGGAGATGCGGTCGACCTCGAGCAGCGCCGCCATCTCAGCTCCCCTCGCCGCCGGCCGGCTTGCGGTCGAGGCCCAGGGCCCGGCTCAGAGGCGGCCACACCCCATCGGGCAGGAACATCACCACGACGAGGAGGCAGAAGCCGTAGAACACCTGCTTGACGCCCGGCACATCGATGCCCACCGCCCGCAGCACTTCCCACAGCGTCTCCGCCAACGCCGTGATCAGGAAGGCGCCGACGATCGGCCCGAACAGCGTGCCGATGCCGCCGATGATGGGGCCGAGGATCAGCTCGATCGAGCGCGAGATGTGAAACACCTGCTCGGGAAACAGGTTGTTGTAATAGAAGGCGAACAGCACGCCGCCGAGCGAGGTCATGGCGGCCGAGAGCACCACCGCGTACATCTTGTAGCGGAAGATATCGATGCCCAGCGCTTGTGCCGCCTCGGGGCTCTCGCGGATCGCCAGCCAATAGTAGCCGGCGCGGCTGCGCAGAAGCGCATGGCAGAGCACGAACGCGCCGGCCGTCATGGCGAGCATGATGTAATAGAACATTGCCGGGCTGCCGCGCAGGAACAAGAGGTCGTTGCGCGTGTAGTTGGCCACGGGCAGGAACAGCCCGGCCGAGCCGCCGAGCCAGCTCCAGTGGTCGAAGCCGATGCGCGCGAACTCGGCAAAGGCGATGGTCAGAATGGCGAAGTAGACGCCGGCCACCCCGAAGCGGAAGGCGAGGAAGCCGATCACCGCGCCGGCGGCGGCGGAGACGGCAACCGACGCACCGAGACCGATCCAGGGGCTGACCCCGAAATGCACGTAAAGCCCGGCGGCCGCGTAGGCGCCGAGACCCACATAGAGCGCATGCCCCAGGGAGAGCTGGCCGGCAAACCCCATCATGATGTTCCAGGCCTGGCCCACGTAGGCGAAATAGAGGATGAGGATCAGGACGGTGATCAGATAGTCGTTGGCGATCAGGGGCAGCGCGAGCAATGCGGCAAGCAGCGCCGCCATCAGGATCAGCCCGCGGCGCGGAACCTCTTGCAGCAGGCGCCCGATCATGACGAGCTCTTGCCCAGAATGCCCTGCGGGCGGAACAGCAGCACCAGCACGAGCAGACCGAAGGCGAACATGCTCTTGGCCGAGGGCGTGAAGAGCAGGCCGCCGACCGCTTCGGTGATGCCGATCAGCACGCCGCCGAGCAGCGCGCCCGGCATCGAGCCGAGGCCCCCGGTGATGACGATGACGAAGGCAAGCAGCGTGTAGGCCGGACCCAGCGGCGGCGTCACGTCGATCAGCAGCACCATCATGCAGCCCGCCGCGCCGACGCACGCCGCGCCGAGGCCGAAGGTCAAGGCGTAGAGGCGCTTCACATCGAGACCGACCACGAGCGCGCCGGCGTAATTGTCGGCGCAGGCCCGGATCGCCTTGCCGGCCAGCGTAAAGCGGAAAAAGGCGAAAAGCGCTGCCGCCACGGCCACCGCGGCGGCGCCCGCGTAAGCCTTGTTGGCGTCGACGATCAGGGGCCCGATGAGGTAGCTGCGG
>DATEVP010000263.1:0-8268 GCA_035258465.1 Hyphomicrobiaceae bacterium | reverse complement strand
AGGCCCAGCTGCGCGGCGCGAAGGGCGCACACGTAGCCGCCGGGCCCGGTGCCGATGACGATCAGATCGTAGGCCACGCCCTCTGGTCCCTCCGCTCATTGCGTTCGGCTACGAATCACTACGTTCGGCTATGAACATGATAGCGACAGCTTTGGCCGGCGGCAGCGGACCTCCCGCGAAGTCCACAGGCTCACGGCAGAGAAATGGCCGCAACGCTCGGCAAACTCAATACGGAAATGACGAGAAGACACGTCTGCTCATATCCGCACGGTTCGGAGCCGCAGGGCATTGCCGATCACGCTCACCGAGGACAGGGCCATGGCGGCGGCGGCGACGATCGGGGACAGCAGGATGCCGAGGAACGGGTAGAGTACGCCGGCCGCAACCGGCACCCCGGCGGAATTGTAGATGAAGGCAAAGAACAGGTTCTGCCGGATGTTGGCCATCGTCGCCGCCGACAGATGCCGGGCGCGCACGATGCCGGTGAGATCGCCCTTGATGAGCGTGATGCCCGCGCTTTCCATCGCCACGTCGGTGCCTGTGCCCATGGCGATGCCGACGTCGGCTGCCGCCAGCGCCGGCGCGTCGTTGACGCCGTCTCCCGCCATGGCGACCACCCGGCCCTCCCTGCGCAGGCGCTCGACGACCTTGCTTTTCTGATCGGGCAAGACATCGGCCTCGATTTCGGTGATGCCGAGCTTCCGCGCGACCGCCTTTGCCGTCGTCGCGTTGTCGCCCGTGAGCATGACGACCCGCAGACCCGCGGCCTTCAGCGCGGACACGGCCGCCGGCGTAGTCGCCTTGATCGGGTCGGCGATGCCGATGACGGCGGCAGCGCGTGCGTCGACGGCAACGAAGATCGCCGTGGCGGCGTCCCGCCGGAGCGCCTCCGCGTCGGCATCGAGATTGCCCATCTCGATGCCCGCCTCGCTCATGATGCGGCGGTTGCCGATGATGACGCGCTTGCCGTCCGCCGTCCCGCTTACGCCCTTGCCGACGGGCGCGTCGAAATCGCTGACCGCGGCCAAGGCGAGGCCGCGTTCGCCGGCGGCTCTGACAATGGCCGCACCGAGCGGGTGCTGGCTGCCCCGCTCGACACTTGCCGCAAGGCGCAGCACCTCGTTGGCGTCATGGCCGGGTGCCGTCCTGACGGCGACGACGGAGGGCCGGCCCTCGGTGAGCGTTCCGGTCTTGTCGACGACGAGCGTGTCGACCTTCTCCAGCCGCTCCAGGGCTTCCGCGTTCCTGATGAGAACGCCGGCCTGCGCGCCGCGGCCGACGCCCACCATGATCGACATGGGCGTTGCCAGGCCGAGCGCGCAGGGACAGGCGATGATGAGCACCGATACGGCTGCGATGAGGCCGAACGTGACGCGCGGCTCCGGCCCCCAGATCGACCATGCGAGGAACGCGGCGACGGCCACCGCAATCACCAGGGGAACGAACCAGCCCGAGACCTCGTCGGCCAGCCGCTGGATCGGCGCCCGGCTGCGCTGCGCCTGCGCCACCATCTGCACGATCTGCGCGAGCATCGTCTCGCGGCCGACCTTGTCGGCCCGCATGATGAAGCTCCCCGTTTGGTTCATGGTGCCGCCGATGACCTTTGCGCCCACCTCCTTGGTGACCGGCATGGATTCGCCCGTGACCATGGACTCATCGAGCGAGCTGCGCCCCTCCATCAGGGTTCCGTCGACCGGCACGCTCTCGCCGGGCCTGACCCGCAAGCGGTCGCCGGCGGCGACGACGTCGAGCGGCACATCCTCGTCCCGGCCATCCGGCTTGACACGGATCGCCCGCTTCGGCGCCAGGTTCAGCAGGGCCTTGATGGCGCCGCTCGTCTGCTCGCGCGCCCTCAGCTCGAGCACCTGGCCGAGAAGCACCAGCACGGTGATGACCGCGGCGGCTTCGAAATAAGCGGAAACGGCGCCATCGGTGCCGCGCAGCGTGGCTGGGAATACAAGGGGAAAGAGTGTCGCGATGACGCTGTAGACCCAGGCGACGCCCGTGCCCATGGCGATCAGCGTGAACATGTTGAGGTTGCGCGATTTGATCGACGCCCAGCCGCGCTCGAAGAACGGGCTGCCGGCCCAGAGCACCACGGGTGTCGCAAACAGCAATTGCACCCAGTTGGACAGCCGTCCTCCGATCAGCATGTGAAGCTGGGTCAGATGGCCGCCCATCTCCAACGCCAGCACCGGCAGCGTGAGGGCAAGCCCGATCCAGAAACGGCGCGTCATGTCGGCCAATTCGGGATTGGGGCCGGCATCGGCCGTCACAAGCTCCGGCTCCAACGCCATGCCGCAGATCGGGCACGAGCCAGGCCCGACCTGGCGGATCTCGGGATGCATCGGGCAGGTGTAGATCGTGCCCGCCGGCAGCGGCGCCGCCTCGCTGGCCGCGGGCTCGAGGTACTGTGACGGGTTGGCGAGGAACTTCGCCCGGCAGCCGGCCGCGCAGAAGTAGTACGTGCGGCCGCCGTGCTCCGCCTTGTGCTTGGCGCGATGCGGATCGACGTCCATGCCGCACACGGGGTCCTTGGCCGGAGCGGACGCTTCCTGGCCTCTATGCTCGTCGTGTCGGCGGGCGCTGGCGTGGCTCATGTATAAGTCTCCGGCGCGATGGGGCGTCCTCTCTCGGGATCGATATATAAGATCAGGTGCTGCCGCTTGCCGAATATCCCACGGCCCCTGCTTGCTGCAAAGGCACGCTGTCCTGCCCCACTGTCGGGTAGCAAAAAGGGCGAGTCGGCCGACCCCGGCCCAGTATATGAGGCGGTCAAGCCCGGATGCCAAAGGGGGTGGCGATGCAGATCGCGCGGCGGGTGGCCGCATTCATTGTGGCCATGGCGCTCAGCTTATCGTCGTTCGCGGCGACGGTGATGCCCGAACAGGGAATCGTGCCGGTCAATCACGGCGCCGGCGGGCCGCCTCACGGTCTCCGCGGATTTCGCCAATGATCCCGGAACGCCGGACATCGTCGAGCCGGACGCCGAGCAACCGCCCACCGGCATCGGCGCCCCGAAGACCCTAGCTCGTCGCCGCTTGCGCAGACGCCTGCCGGCCGCGGCGCCAGGCACCGGGCGGCGCGCCCATGCACTTCTTGAAGGCGCGGTTGAAGGCGGCTTCCGATTCGTAGCCGACCTCGGCCGCCACCTGCGCCACGCCGACACCGGGGCGTTCCAGAAGGCGCGTTGCCAGCTGCATGCGCCAGCGCGTCAGATAGTGCATCGGTGAATCCTGCACGAAATGCGCGAAGCGATCGGCGAACACGGAGCGCGACACGCCGACCTCGCGGGCCAGGCGCTCCAGCGTCCAGGCCTCCGCCGGCCGGCCATGCATGAGGGCGAGCGCCCTGCTGATGTGCGGGTCGCGCAGGCCCGACAGCCACCCGCCGGCCTCCTTCGGCAGCGCTTCGATATAGCGCCGCAGCACCTCCACGAACATGAGCTCCGCGACCCTGGAGAGCACCGTCTCGCCGCCGGAGCGGTGCGTCGCGGTTTCATCTATCGCCATCCGGAATAGCTGGGCCATGCATCCGGCTCCCTCGGCCCCGCGCGCGTGCAGGATGCGCGGCAAGGCCTGAAGCACAGGATTGAAAGGGTACGCATCGCAGCCGAGATAGCCGCAGACGAAGCGCGTGCGTTCCCCGCTGCCCCCGGGCGCACTGATGCCAAACGGCAGCTGACGGTCGGTCGGGCGAAAATACATGTTGAGGTTGGCTTCTGCGCGCAGGCCGGGCGTTGAGCAAAGGACGTGCTGATCGCCCATCGCGATGACGACGATGTCGCCGGAGGCAAGGTGAACAGGAGGCGCCGAGCCGTCCTCCAGCTCCGCCCAGCACCCGCCCGAGGTGACGGCGTGGAACATGATCACGTGCTCGGCCTCGGGCATGACCGAGGCGACGATCTTTACAGCCGCTGGGGTCGCCGCAACAAAAGGCGCGCTCGCCTCGACGTCGAAAAACACGGCGCCCGTGAGCCGAACGGCCCGCAGGACCTCCGACAGCACGTCCACTTAACCCTCCTGAGCAATCTGCAAACACATTCGGACGATCGAGCAAGTCCGTGGACGGACAGGCAACAGGAGCGGACGCCCAATGATGCCCAAAGAATATACGCCAGCATACTATCGTACTGTCAATTCAGACCAAAACAAGATGCGAAGGGAGAAAACTCATGCAAGACGCAGCAAGGATCGCAGATTTCAAGCCCGGCCTGCGCGACCAGGTCGTTCACGCAACCACCGCATGGGTGTCCGCCGTAGCGGGGTTTCTCAGGAAGTGTTGGAGCGCCCATCAGAAGAGACGCGAGCGCGCAAGGGTGAGGGCGATCCTGTACGGAATGCCCGACCGGGAGCTCAAGGACATCGGCATTTGCCGGGGTGAGATCGAATACCTCGTCTCGATGCAAACGAGGGAGTGGTGACGGCGTCCGCGCCTGCCCAAAACGAGAACCCGCTCCGCCGGTGATCATGCGTGGAGGTGCCACGTTAAGCGCACGCCATGACCAGCGACTGCAAAAACATCGGGACGATCGAGCAAGCCCGTGGACGGGCAGGCAACGGAAATGGACGCTCGGTCATCCCGCGATAAGGCGGCGCGATGATATTTTCAGGGTGTCGAAGACAACCAAGAGTCAAACAGCGAAGGGAGAACACCAATGCAGGACACGGAGATCGCCAATTTCAAGGTCGGATTGCGCGGCCAGCTCATCGAGCCGAAAGATGGGGGCTACGAGGAGGCCCGCGCGCTCTACAACGGCATGATCGACAAGCGCCCGCGCATGATCGCGCGCTGCGCCAACGTCGCAGACGTCATCAGCGCCGTGAACTTCGGGCGCGACAACGATCTGCTCATCGCCATTCGCGGCGGAGGCCACAACGGGCCGGGGCTCGGCAGCTGCGACGACGGGCTGGTCATCGATCTGTCCGCCATGAAGGGCGTGCGGGTCGACCCCGCCAGCCGCACGGTGCGGGTCGATCCCGGCTGCACCCAGGGCGACGTGGAGCACGCAACCCACGCCTTCGGCCTGGCGGTGCCGGCCGGCATCGTCTCCACCACCGGCATTGCCGGCCTCACGCTCGGCGGTGGCACCGGCTACCTGACGCGCAAGCACGGCTTGACCATCGACAATCTGATCGAGGCCGATGTCGTGCTGGCCGACGGCCGCTTCGTCACCGCCAGCAGCACCCAGAACCAGGATTTGTTCTGGGCCCTGCGCGGCGGCGGCGGCAATTTCGGCGTGGTGACGAGCTTCCTTTTCCGGGCCCATCCCGTGTCAATGGTGTATGCCGGCCCGATCATGTGGGGCATCGAGCACGCCCGGCAGGTCTTGCAGTGGTACCGCGATTTTCTGCCGAAGGCGCCCCTGGACTTGGGCGTCTTCGCGGGCGTCAAGACTGTGCCGTCGACCGACCCGTTCCCGAAGGAGATCTGGGGCAAGAAGATCGTGGCCCTGATCGGCGCCTACAACGGCTCGGCAGCGGACGGCGAGAAGGCGTTTGCGCCCATCCGCAAGGAGCTGCCTGCTCCGATCCTCGACTGGGTCGGGCCAATGCCGTTCCCGGCGATCCAGAGCTTGTTCGACCCGCTGATGCCGAAGGGCCTGCAGTGGTACTGGAAGGGCGCCTACGTCAAGGAGCTGTCGGACAAGGCGATCGACGTGCATCTCGAGTACGCCGCCGAGTCACCCAGCGAGCTCTCTCTCGTGCATCTCTATCCGATCGACGGGGCCGTGCACCGCGTCGGCACGGACGAGACGGCGTGGAGCTGCCGCGACGCCACCTGGTCGATGGTGATCGCTGCCATCGATCCCGATCCGGCGAAGGCATCCCAGTTGAAGCGCTGGGGCCGGGCCTATTGGGAGGCCGTCGGTCCCTACACGACGGGCGGCGGCTACGTGAACTTCATGATGGGCGACGAAGGAGACGCCCGCATCAAGGCCACCTACGGCGGCAACTTCGACCGCCTCACGGCGGTGAAGCGCAAGTACGATCCCAACAACGTGTTCCGGGTGAACCAGAACATCAAGCCTTAGGCTTCGCTACGGTAGCGGCGCGGCTTTCTGGACTGAGCGCCCACGTACCGGCGCGAGCCCTATGACTGTGCCTCTTACTGCACGAGCCCGATCTCGCGCAGATACACGAGGACGCCGGGATGAATCAGCTCGCGCCTGGGCGCGGCGGCAGCGGTGTTGGCCGCCGTCGTCTCGCGCGCTTGCGGCAGGCGCGCCGCGAGCGCCGCCTCGCCCTTGTGCAGCGCGCGCGCCAGCCGGTAGGCGACGTCGTCGGGCAGGGTTGGGCGCGCCAGGATGAAGCTCCATGAGCCGACCGAGACGATCGGCTCCGTCTGCCCCGGATAGGAGCCGGCGGGCACGGTCAGCGTCTTGAGGGCCGGATGCTTGGCCTGGATGCGCTTGATCCCGGCCGCATCCGGCACGATGAAGCGTGCGCCGGCGGGCCCCTTGGCCACGGCCGCGAAGCCGGGCCAGCCGGTGCCGCCGCCCCACAAGGCTGCCGCCTTGCCGCTAATCACCATGTCCGGGCCGTCTCCCGCCTTATCGAGGAGGATCGCCTCGAAGTCGCGGCCCTGATCGAGGCCGAGCCCATCGAGCACGTAGCGGGCGAGCAGCACGAGGCCCGAGCCCTTGGCGCCGAAGGCGACGGGCTTGCCCTTGAGGTCCTCGATGGTGCGGGCCGGGCTGTCGGCGCGGACGACGAACATGCCCGGCGTCGCGTACATGGCGGCCAGGATGCGCAGGTCCGCCGGCGGGCGGCCGATGCCGTTGAGCGCCTCCAGCGCCGCCTCGCCCTGCACGAGAGCGATGTCGAGCTTTCCTTCTTCCAGCAGCGGCACGTTCTCGGCGCTGCCCTTGGTGTTCTGCGGCCGCACCTCGAGGGTGGCGTCGATCTCGTTGATGGTGGCGGCCACCGCGTCGCCGTAGACGGGAAAGCCGCCGCCCGGCGTCGCGGTGCCGAGCGAGACGACGGTCTTGCTCGCCGGGCCGGCCGCATAGGCCGTTGGCAGCATGGCCACAATGAGAGGGAAGCTCGAGAGGAGTGCGATTTTCATCGGAGACGCCGCTCTGTGCTGGGTTGCGCCATCGTTTCGCGCATGAGCATAACGAGATGCGCGCCGCACGTCGCTATCTTGTGTGTCGAGCGATTCTTCTCGCGCTGGCCTACGGTCGACAATCTGGCAATCGGCGTGGGATAGTCGGTCCATGTCATCGATGCGGCCTGCCTTGTCCCGCCTTCTCGCGCTGATGGCCGCGGTGTCGATTGTTGCGGGCCTCTTTGTCGCCCAGCCGTCCTCCGCCGGCGATCATCCGCGGCTCGCGCAGTCGGGGCCGGACGCAGCGACGCGCGCGCAGCGGCTCGATGAGCTCTTTGGCCGCCTCGAGACCGCCAAGGCCGAGGACGAGGGCGACGCGATCGTCGCCGAGATCTGGAAACTCTGGCTGCAGTCGGGCGATGCCGACATCGATGAGCTCATGCAACAGGCGATCCTGCTGATGGGGCAGGGCATCGGAACCTTGGCCATGCCGATCCTCGACGACATCGTCAAGCGGCTGCCGGATTGGGCCGAGGGCTGGAACAAGCGTGCCACCATGCTCTACATCATGGGCGAGCACGACCGCTCGCTCGCCGACATCGAGCGCGTGCTGGCGCTGGAGCCCAGGCACTTCGGCGCGCTGGCCGGCATCGGCCTGATCCGCATGGACAAGGGCGAGTATCGCGAGGCGCTGGCCGCCTTGCGCAAGGCGCTCGCCATCAATCCGTTCCTGAAGGAGCGCCACGGCCTGATCCCGGCCCTCGAAAAGGAGGTCGGCGAGAAGGCGCTTTGAGTGGCTCTCGTGTCATCCCGGAATTTCGCGTGAGCGAAATATCCGGGACTCAGGGCAGGATAAACTAAGCGAGAGTATTGTGCTCCTGGGTCCCGGCTCTCGCGCTAACGCGCTTGGCCGGGATGACAATAAGCTCAGTCCGCGGCGACCGGCGGGATGGCAAAAACCGGCGGCCCGACGGGCGTATTGGGGAACAGCGTGCCCTCCTCGAACCAGGAGCGCGGCGCGGGCGTGCCCCACAGCGTCTGCCGGCGTGGATCGCTGAGCGACCAGCGGATCGGCGCGAAATCGGGGTCGACGGTGAGATAGTCGGATGCGTAGAGCTCGAGGCGGTGCCCGTCAGGGTCGCGGGCATAAAGGAAGAATGCGTTCGAGATGCCGTGCCGGCCCGGCCCGCGCTCCATGTTGGGCAGGAAGCCGGACGA
>DATEVP010000262.1:0-2497 GCA_035258465.1 Hyphomicrobiaceae bacterium | reverse complement strand
TCGCTTTCAGGAACTGCTGCCAGCGCAGCCCGTAAGCGACCCACGACCTGGCTTTCCGTCCACTCGCCGCCACGCATCAGGATAAGTGCAGGTCGGTCGGCCGTGCTCAGTGCGAGCAATCGAGGATAGTCGAGATCGGCGGTTATGATGATCCGATCCTCGTCCCTGGCGCGCGCAACGATCTCCGTATCAAGTGCGCGATCGAGACCGACAGCCGATGCGTGGACGGCATCGTGCCCTTGTTCCAGAAGCCATCGAGCCAAGCCAGGCGACAACGGCATATCGATGAGAAACCTCACTTCGCAAGCTCGACCGTCTCATCCTCGGCGAGGAAAGCTGCGTATCGCAGCGCTTCGTCGATGTCTGCCGCTTCGAGATAGGGATAGGCCTGGAGGATCGTCTCGCGTGTCTCACCGGCGGCCAGCAGGCCAAGCAGTCGCGACACCGGAAAGCGCAGGCCACGAATGCAAGGCTTGCCGGCACAGATCGCGGGATCGATGGTAATGCGATCGAACTTCATAGGGGCAGCATAACATGGATGAGGAGCCGGCGAAAATTCGACAGGAGAGTACGACAAAGCCAAGGCGTTCAGTCGCCACGGCCTACTGCCGCTTCTTGCGCCGCGCCCACAGGTCCGGGCGGCGCTCGCGCGTGAGCCGCTCAGCCTCCCCCCGCCGCCATGCCTCGATCTTGGCGTGGTCGCCCGACAGCAGCACGTCGGGGATGGCCCGCCCCTCCCACTCGCGCGGGCGCGTGTATTGCGGATACTCCAGCAGCCCCGCCTCGAAGCTCTCCTCGACCAGCGAGGCGGGTTTCCCCACCACGCCCGGCAGCAGCCGCACCACGGCGTCGATCACCACCATCGCCGCCAGTTCGCCGCCCGAGAGCACGTAGTCGCCGATGGATACCTCGCGCAAGCCCCGGCCCTCGATCACGCGCTGGTCGATGCCCTCGAAGCGGCCGGCGACGAGCAGCGCGCCCGGCCCCGCCGCCAGCTCGCGCGCGGTTGCCTGCGTGAAGGGTTCGCCGCGCGGCGTGAAGCAGATGGCGGGCAGATCGCCGTGGCGAGTGCGGGCGGCATCGATCGCCGCAGCCAGCACATCGGCGCGCATCACCATGCCGGCGCCGCCCCCGGCGGGCGTATCGTCCACCGCCCGATGCCGGCCGATGCCGAACTCGCGGATGCCGACCGCCTCGAGCGACCATAGCCCCGCTTTGAGCGCCTCGCCCGCCAGCGACGCCGCCAGCGGCCCCGGAAACAGCTCGGGGAACAGCGTGAGCACGGCTGCGCGCCAGATCGGCCGATCGGATCTGTCAGTTCGTTCGGACAATGATCTCGAAACCCCTCTCAGCCAATTCAAGTCGCCCGCCAGGCTTGCGCGGTGTTATCGAATGGGGAGATAGTCGCGCTCGGTTCAAATCAACCCCCGGTGTTCGGTCATGGCAGGCATCCGAAGGTCCAAGTTGAAGTCTTCTCTCATTATCGTACGAGCATTGTGGGATGAGGACGCCAAGGTTTGGGTGGCCTCGTCGACCGATATCCCCGGCCTTGCCACCGAAGCGCGCACGCTTGAGCAACTGGGCCGGAAGATTTTGGTGATGATCGAGGAACTCATCGAGCTCAATGGTCTGGACATCGATCTCCCTGAAATCCCGATACATATCATGGCGGAGAGAACTACGCGCATCGCCAATCCGCGCGCGTCCTGATGGCCGGCTTCGAGAAGGAGCTCAAGAAGTACCTCGCCCAGCAGGGCTGCAGATTTCACCGCCAGGGCAAAGGAGACCACGAGATTTGGTGGAGCCCGATCACGAAGCGATACTTCACCGTGGACGGCAAAATCAAGTCGCGACATACCGCCAACGAAACGCTTAAGCAGGCGGGCATAAACAAGAAGTTCTAGGTCCTCTGGGCACCCGCATCGATCGCGCGCGCCAAGGCATAGACCGCGCGGCTCATGGGCACCGGCTGCCCGATTCTGTCGGCCATCTCGACCACCACGCCCAGCAGGCCCTCGACCTCCAGCGGCCGCCCCGCCTCCAGGTCGTTGAGCATGGAGGTGCGGAAGTCGCCGAGCCGGCGGGTGACGACCAGGCGCTCGTCCACCGTCATCGGCAGCTTGAGCCCGATGCGGGCGCCGAGGTCTGTGAACTCCGTCATCATGCCGCGCACGAGCTCGGCCAGCCGCAGATCGGCCAGGATCGGATGCGCGGTCAGCCGCGTCAGCGCGCTCACCGGGTTCATGTTCATGTTGCCCCACAGCTTGGCCCAGATCTCGAGCCGGATGTCGGCCGTCACCGGCGCCGGCACGCCGCCCGCAACGAGCAGTCGTGCAAGCTGCGCCGTTCCCGCCGAGGTCTTGCCGTCCGGCTCGCCCAGGATCGGGCGCGCGGTCAGCCGCGTCAGCGCGCTCACCGGGTTCATGTTCATGTTGCCCCAGAGCTTGGCCCAGATCTCCAGCCGAATGTCGGCCGTGACCGGCGCCGGCACGCCGCC
>DATEVP010000261.1:0-6660 GCA_035258465.1 Hyphomicrobiaceae bacterium | reverse complement strand
CTGTCAGAGGCTGGTGCGGACGGCGGGACTTGAACCCGCACGGGGTTGCCCCCTCAGGATTTTAAGTCCTGTGTGTCTACCGGTTTCACCACGTCCGCGTCGGCGCCGTTATAGCCGATCGCGGCGCGGCGGACAGGTGTCGCGCGCTTCCTCCTACTACCGCAACACCGCCCTGAGCTTGTCGAAGGGCAGATGAGGGGCGCGGTCGTGGCCGACGTGGTTCGACAAATGCCGTCGGCGCGCTTGACCGCCCCTCACCCCAACCCTCTCCCCGCGCTGATGGCGGACGCGGAAGCGTCGGCGGTGCGCGGGGAGAGGGAGACGAGGCGGCGGCGGCTGCACGGGATGACGTTGCGGGAGATGGTCGGCGGCGGGATCGCGGCGCCGATGTTGTACGTCTGTTGCTGATGTTGTGGGCCATGTTGGCGAATGTTGTGCGATTGTGGAGAGGCATGTTGGCGTGTGTGGCGAGGTAGCGTTGCGCGGGGAGAGGGAGAACGCCGTTAGCCCAGATCGGGCTTATCCCCGCCCCCTCCGGCGTATGGCAGGATCGGCCTTGCCTCGGGTCACGGGGCGGGTGCCGAACGTGGGCGCCCGTCTCAGCCGACGAACCGGGGGTCGCAGTCCGATCAGCCTGGCTTGGTTGGCCGCTAGACCGGCGGAGCGCCATAGTTGGGTCCGGGATGCGGCGAGTGGGCGTTTGGAGCCCATTCCTTACGCGAGGTCAGCGGGCTCTGAACGCCCTCTCCTCTCTCTCTATCCGAACTGACACTCGTGGATAGCGAGCGTCAGGCCACTGGCGTTTGCGCTGGCGGATGGCCGGCGACACGGGTCGCCGAAGGTATGCCGGCCGGTTGGTCGCAAGACAACGAGCGTGGGGTCGACGAAGGCATGCCGGCCGGTGGCCGCAAGACAATGAGCTCAGGAGCCGGCGGCGGCCGGATAATCCACCCGGACCAGATAGAGCCCGTGCGGCGGGGCGACGGGGGCGCAGGCGGCCCGATCGCGGGCGTCGAGTGCCGCTCGCAGATCGCTCGCGGTCCATTTGCCCTCGCCGACCAGCTTGAGCGAGCCCACCATGGAGCGCACCTGGCTGTGCAGGAACGAGCGCGCGGAAGCCGCGATGCGGATCTCCTCGGCCTCAGCCGTCACCTCGAGCCTGTCGAGCGTCTTGACCGGCGACTTCGCCTGGCAGCCGGCGGCGCGGAAGGTCGTAAAATCGTGCCGGCCGACCAGCATGGCCGCGGCCTCCGCCATCGGCGCGAGGCGGAGCGGCTGCGGCACCCACCACACCCGGTCGCGGTCGAGCACCGGCGGGGCGGGCCTGGCGAGGATGCGATAGAGGTAATGCCGCGCCACCGCGCTGAAGCGGGCGTCGAAATCGTCGGCAACGATGGCGCAGGCGACGATGGCGATCGGATTCGGTTTGAGGTGGAAGTTGACCGCCGCCTGCACCGTGTGCGTCGGCCAGGCGCGGGCGAGGTCGAAGTGGGCCACCTGCGCAAGCGCGTGCACGCCGGCGTCCGTGCGGCCGGCCCCGCGCAGGGCAACGCTTTCGCCTGAGAATTTCAGGATCGCTTCCGTCAGCCGGCCCTGCACGGAAGCGCCGGACGCCTGCACCTGCCAGCCGACGAACGGCGTGCCGTCATACTCGAGCGTGACGCGATAGCGGGGCATGGAGCATCGGGTGGCGGTGGCGACTTGGGTGCGCGCCTCTGTCCACTACCGGCTCGCCGGACGCCGCACAAGCGCAAGGGGGTGACTGAACCCCCAGTCACCCCCTCCCCCCGTTCCCTCCCCTCGTCCTGTCGAAGACACGCCTTCGGCATGAGAAGGAGGGAGCGTGCAAGCGCACGACTTGAATCTCAGCGCACCCGGCGCTAGCGCTGAGTGCCGTAGCTGCGGCGGACGTGCGGGTCGCCAATCTCGAGCGTGATCGGGGTGCGGCCTGGGTTGACGATCACCCTGTCGTGGCGGGGCAGCGGGCGGAATACGCGCACGCCCTCCTCGATGGTCACGGTGGCGCCGTAGAAGGGGCGCGGCTCGATGCGGGTCGTGGTGGAGTCCGCCAAGGCCGGCAAGGCCGCCGTCCCAAGGCTTGCGCCGGCGAGAATACCGAAAACGAGCACACGCATGTCGCACCTCCACTCAAATTTGCAACGGTCACTAGCGGGATATTAACCCTCCCGGCGCCCCGGCGCGGGATCACTTGCCGGAATGTTTAACGGGCGGGGCCGCCGAGGAGGTGGCCGGGGCGCAACGGGAAGCCGCGCAGGAACTCTTGCGTCCCCATCGGCCGCCTGCCGCCCCGCTGCACCTCCAGGATGCGGACGGCGCCGGTGCCGCAGGCGATGGTCAGATCCTCCCGCAGGATCGTGCCGGGGGGGCCGCCGCCCTCGGCGAGTGCGGTACGCAGGATCTTGATGCGTTCCGGCTTGGCCCCGGCGCTGGCCGGCACCTCCACCCAGGCCCCGGGAGCGGGCGACAGGGCGCGGACGTGATCGTGCACGGCGCGGGCCGGCTTGGCGAAATCGATCCGCGTCTCCGCCTTGCCGATCTTGGCGGCATAGGTGACGCCGTCGGCGGGCTGCGGGGCGCATTTCAATTCCCCCCGCTCGATGGCCGCCAGCGCCTCGACCATCAGCTCGGCGCCTTGCGCGGCGAGCGCATGATGCAGCTCGCCGGCCGTCATGTCGGGCCCGATCGGGATGGGCCGCGTGAGGCACACCGGCCCCGTATCCAGGCCCTCGTCCATGCGCATGACGGTCGCCGCCGTCTCCCGGTCGCCGGCCATGATCGCGCGCTGGATGGGGGCCGCACCGCGCCAGCGCGGCAAGGCCGAGGCATGCAGGTTGAGGCAGCCCTTGCCCGGTCCGGCCAGGATCGCCTTCGGCAGCAGCAGGCCGTAGGCGACGACGACGCCGACATCGGCCTGGTCGGCCGCGAACGTCCGTTGTTGCGCCTCGCCCTTCAGGCTCGACGGCGTGAGCACGGCGAGGCCAGCCTCGGCGGCGAACCGGTGCACCGCCGATTTCCGCTCCGCCATGCCGCGTCCGGCCGGCCGCGGCGGCTGCGTGTAGACGGCAACCACCTGGTGGCCCGCGGCGACGATGGCCGCGAGCGTCGGGACGGCGAACTCGGGCGTACCCATGAAGACGACGCGCATGTGCACCTTTGCCGCTTGCAAAGCGACGGCAGTATGCGAGGCCCCAAATTACGACCCCGTCCTGAGCTTGTCGAAGGACGGCTGGGATGCGCCGTCGTGGCCTCGTGGTTCGACAAGCTCACCACGAGGGAAAACCCCCTCAAACCGGCTCCTCGGCCTTCGCCTGCTTCTTGAACTTGCGCACGATGATGTCGCGCTTGAGCCGCGACAGGTAGTCGATGATCAGGCGGCCGTTGAGGTGGTCGATCTCGTGCTGGATGACGGTGGCCAGCAGGCCCTCGGCGCTGAGCTCCTGGCGCTTGCCCTCGCGGTCGGTGTAGCGCACGGTGACCGACGCCGGCCGCTCGATCTCGACGCGCACCTCGGGGATCGACAGGCAACCCTCCTCGTGCAGGCGCATCTCGGAGCCGAGCTTCACGATCTCCGGATTGACCATGGCCAGCGGGCGCGGCGGGGCCTCGTCCTTGGCCGTGTCCAGCACGATCAGCCGGATGGGCACCGCGACCTGGACCGCCGCCAGCCCAACGCCCGGCGCGGCGTACATGGTCTCCAGCATGTCCTCCATCAGGGAGCGCAACTCGTCGTCGACGCGCGCGACGGGCTCGCTCGCCTTGCGCAGCCGGCGATCCGGCAGGGTGATGATGGGCAGCTTCTTCGCCATGAGGCTGAAATAGGGTGGGTCGCAAGTTCGGTCAATTGCCTTCCGCTCGTATGGAAATCGAGCGCTGGCCCGGGCGGGGCATTCGCGCCGTAATCGGCCATCGCGTGCATGGGGTCAGACCCCTTGCTCTGAAGTCAGAGGCTCATTCGAGATTGAACCAAGGGGTCTGACCCCTGTCCCCGCCCTTGCGGCCGAACCTCCCATGCGTCAATAGTCGCTGTGATCTCATAGCGGACGGAACGCATGGCGCCGGTGGCAGCATCCTTCATCCTGGGCTGGGAGGAGTGGATCGCGCTTCCCGAGCTCGGCCTGCCGGCCATCAAGGCCAAGGTCGACACGGGCGCGCGCACCTCGGCGCTGCACGCCGTCTTCGTCGAGCCGTTCGGGTCGAAGCGGGCGCCCAAGGTGCGCTTCGGCGTGCACCCCATCCCGCGGCGCGCCGACGTCGAGATCGTCTGCGAAGCGCCGGTGGTTGATCGCCGCGAGATCCGGAGCTCCAACGGCGAGCGCGAGCAGCGCTACGTCATCTCCACGCCGCTGCGCATCGGCGACCGGGAGTGGCCGATCGAGGTCACGCTGACCAACCGCGACACCATGGTCTACCGCATGCTGCTGGGGCGGCAGGCCATCATCGAGGGCGTCCTGGTCGACCCGAGCGCCTCGTTCCGGCAGCCGCGCCTGCGCTACAAGGTCTACGACGCGCCCGCGCGGCGCTGATTGACGCCCATCCCAAAGTCCGCTGGACACCGGCGCCAGCCCATACCAAATTCGGCGCGAACCCGTTTTCCCGCGGAGGAACGATTGATGATCACACTCTTCTATGCCCCCGGCGCCTGCTCGCTTGCCGCCCACATCGTGCTGGAGGAGAGCGGCGAGAAGTACGAGGCAAAGCGCGTCGATCTCGGCAAGGGCGAGCAGCGCACGGAGGCTTACATGAAAATCCATCCGCTGGGCCGCGTGCCGGCGCTGCTGCTCGACGACGGCTCGCCGCTGACCGAGAACACGGCGATCCTGCCCTATCTCGGCAAGCGCTTCTGGCTGTGGCCCAAGGACGCCACGGCCGAGGCGCAGGCCCTCTCGCTGATCGGCTTCTTCGCTTCCACCGTTCACCCCGCACACGGCCACATCTCGCGCCCCGAGCGCTACGCCACCGACAAGGCCATGTTTCCCAACATCCAGGAGCAGGGGAAGAAGTCGTTCCACGAGTACCTGAAGATGATCGACGGGCGGCTGGCGGGGCGGCAGTGGCTGTCCGACCAGTACACGGTGCTCGACCCCTATGCCTTCACCTTCTACACCTGGGGCGTGCGCCGCGAGCTGCCGATGGGGGAGCTCAAGAACTACGGCGCGCACAAGGACCGCATGCTGCAGCGCGCGGCTGTGCAGCGCGTGGTGGCGGACGAGAAGATCAAGGTTTGAGCCAGCTCCCGCGCTGCTACTTTTACTCAAAGAAATGGGGTGGCGTTTCATGATTAGTCGTCGAGCTATCGCAATCAGCCTCTTTGTAATTGCCCTGATGAGCGGATCGATGCCCGCGAGGGCGCAAGACTACGCGGCTATGAGTTGCGGACAGCTTTGGTATGAGCGCAACTCAATATATGCCGAATACGGCTATTGTTTTCAGACCGAGCAAGCAATCCGTGCATTCGGACCTGCCTGCTTCCCGCCTTTCGGCCGACTGCCGCCTCATGCACGGAGGGTCGTCAACGAAATTTCCGCCTGGGAGCGGAGCAGAGGTTGTCGCGCGCGTTGAGGGGATGGCATGAAGCTCTTCGACAGTGCGTTCAGCCCCTTTGCGCGCAAGGTGCGCATGGTGCTCGAGCACAAGGGGCTCGCGTTCGAGGCCGTCGATGGGCTGCTGAAGGCGAACCACGACGCGCTTTGCGCCGTCAACGGCCGCGTCGAGGTGCCCGCCCTGGTCGATGGCGACATTATCGTCGTCAATTCGGCGGACATCGTCGCCTACCTGGAGCACCGCTACCCGCAGAAACCGGTCTATCCGGCCGCGCCCGCTGCGCGGGTCCACGCCCGGGCCTGGGAGCGCACCGCCGACACGCTGATCGACGGCGTCCTCATCAATGTGTCCTACTGGCACTGGGCCGATCGCAAGGACACCATGCCCGCGGGGCTGCTCGAGGCGGCGCGGGCCGACATGGATCTCGTCTATGCGAGGCTCGAGCAGGATCTCGGGGCCCGTGAATTCGTCTGCGGCGAGCTGTCGATCGCCGACATCGCGCTCTTTCCGCACATGACGGCGGTGAGGGCGATGGGCGTCGAGTTCTCCAAGGACCGGCATCCCAACGTGGCGCGCTGGTTCCGGCAGATGCGCCAGCTGCCGCCTTGCGCCGCCGATGTTCGCCGCGCGCACGACTACGTGACGCGCATGGCGGAGCTGGACGTGGAACGGCGGCGCATCTTCTGGCGCGGCGATCGCATCGAGTGGATGCTGGCGCACGGGTTCCACGATTGGTTCATGCGCGAGATCGCCGAGGATCGCGTGCTCTGGCCCGGCCCGACGCTGCCGCCCGGCCGCTGAACGTCGTCATTCCCGCGGAGCGTCAGCGGAAGCGGGAATCCAGCCACGGCTTTTGCGCTGGCGTTCGCCTCTGGATTCCCGCTCAGCGCTCCGCTTGGCGGGAATGACGGGCGCGTCAGCTGGCCTGCCGCGCCCGCATCTGGCCGATGTAGCCGCGGTTGTGCGTGGGGCTGATCAGCACCTCGTTGATGCACACGTGCGCCGGCTGCTTCGCGATGAAGACGACGAGCTCGCCCATGTCCTGCGGCTGGAGCATGCGCGCCAGCGTCTCCGGCGTCTCAGGCACCGGGCGGTTGA
>DATEVP010000260.1:0-17060 GCA_035258465.1 Hyphomicrobiaceae bacterium | reverse complement strand
CTGTTGTTCGTGCAACTCTCTTCTCGTCGAGGTCGGGCGCCGGATAGACAAGCGCATTGGCGTTGTAACACCCGCGCGATTTCGGGATCGCTGTCGCCGCACCCGAGCGATCCGACCTACGATCCCTATTACAAGCTCTGCATCGAGGCCGGCATTCCGGTGCTGATTTTCGTCGGCACCACAGGCCTCGGCGCCGGCCGCCTCGAGGCGGGCGCGATCCTGGACCACTGCCATTCGCGCCAGCTTCGATTGGGGTCGCCTAACGATCCCCCCCAATGGGGGCCCCACCCGAGCGGGTCCCTCCAGCCGCCCGCCGCCGACTCCCGGCGGGCTTTGTCCCGCCGGTTCCATAGCCCGTCATGGAACGATGCGTCGCGATGCGCGCACGCCCGCGACTGCGAAAATTGTCGGCCCCCCCTGCCCCCCTTTTTTGCGCCAGGGTCCCATCCAACGTCTCTCGCGGGCAGCGTAGCGCGCCGTTTGCTCGTTGGGGTTCGAGTAGCAACGGAACAATTTCACTAGGTAAGGCCCCTCCTACGCCGCCTCATCGAGCAGGCGTGGGTTCCTGAGCGGCCGCAGCTCGCCGCGAGCAATCCGGGCCGGCAGGGAGAAGGCGTAGCGGCCGAGCATGTTCGCTCGTTTCCAGAACGGCGGGCGAAGCTGTTGGCCTACGGATGTTTCGATCTCCTCAGATGTCGCCACACCTGCCCTGGCTCAAACGTCAGAGAAGCCACCGGAGCAATGACACAATCTCTGCTGACCTTCGCCAGCCCGCGTGAAGGGTTGCGGATGGCGGCCCATGGCGACGATGGCCACGGGCACCGGGGCGGGCGGCCGGAAGCCTCCAAGGAAGGAACCCGCGACAGGTGTGTGTGCGACGGTGGCGCGGTGGCTACAGGGGCACCGGCAGAACGCGGCTACTGCAACGCGTCGAGCCGCAGTGTTGCGCGTGCTACGCCCAGGTCGAGTGCCTGGCGATAGAGAGCCTTGGCTCTGGCGACGTCGGCTGCCGCGTTGCGTATGCCCAAAGCTGCCAACATGTTCGGGTCGTAGGTTTCGGCCAGGGCGTACGCTGCGAGGCCTTGAGGATCAGTGCCGACGGCAGTCAGAACCTCACGCGCCCCGGTTACGTCGCCACCTTCCATGCGTCGTCTCGCCTCCTGCACCGACTTCGCGTTCCTCGACGGGAGCTCGGCGACGGTCTCGACTGCTGCGCGATCGTACGGTGTTGCCAAGTGCGGCCTGTCGGCCGAGACCGGGCTTACCACCGGCCGCACCGGGTTTTCGACGACCTTCGCCGGCGCGGGCTTCACGGCTGCCCGGACCGGCAAAATCTCGCCGCTCTTTGGCGTGAGCGCAGTGCCGATCAACAGCAGGACTGCCAGGATAACGGCGAGGGCAACGATCAGCCAGAATACGGCGGCGTAGATATGCTGACGAAGCCCCCGATCATCATCCGGGGTGGCCGGTTGGCGCCATGTCGAGAGGATGGGTACGGGCTCGTCATCTTGCGGCGAGGGCTCCTCGCCACGAGCTGTCGCCGGGACGGGGCGATGCGAATGCGACCATGTGACAGTTCGCGGCTCCGCCGGCAGTGTGTTGCGCTCTAGCGTCGACACGAGCGAGGCAAGACTAGCCAGCGCCGATTCGGTTGGCCCTTCATGGGACGGATCATTCGCGCGGCTCTGCACAACAGGGCTCGTGACGCGCTTGGCCGCGGCGTCCAAATCGATCCTATCGATGAGAGCCCTGGGCGACAGGGTCATCAGTTGCCCGAGCTCGTATATGTTCACGAGATGAGGGTCGCTGCGTGCATCCTCCGAACTCAGCACGCGGTCAGCGTTCTTGCTTATCGTCTCTTGGGTCATTGAGGGTGTTGGTGGCCGAAGCTTCGCCAGGACGCGTTCTTGGAGTTTATCGATGGCACAACTCGCGTTTCAGCATTTTGCCCGTGAAGGTAAATTCACCTGCTGCCTTCGCTCGACGGGTGCGCGCACGTTCCGCTCCGACGAAGGTGCGGCCCAGGCGTGTTGCCGGGTTGCCACGACGACGGATCAAACTCGCCGGGATCTTCTGAGACCCTGGTTTTGTGCTCAGTCCTGGGGCTACGTTCAGCTCGATGAGTACGTCAAGCGACGATAGAGACACTTCGCGCCGCGAGCGAAAGCCGCTCCCTGAATGCCTCACACGGCTATTGCGCCCGCAAAGCATCGAGCCCCGCCGACCTGCCGCTATTTCCAGTTCCAAAACGTATATGCGGGTTCTCGCGGCGACCTGGGTTCAGCTCGATCGACTGGCCCAGCTCGCCGATGTGATGGTCGACCCAGCTGGCGAGCCGACACCGCAACGCTGAGGATCGCGCGCCGGCGTTGAGCTCTGCTCATTGTCGCAGAGGCGCCGGCATCTCTCTCCTCTGGCTTTCAGCACCGCAACGACATCGGATCGTTAACCGGTTCGCTGGCGACTAATTGACCTGTATCGATTGAGCGACACTAATTCAGTTGTCATTCAGGCTCGGCCCACGCGCGCCGGACAGGTGGAAGAAACGATTTTTCTTTTCACGGTGAGAAAATGATCGGCCTGGATGAGGTTCGCAAAAGCGCATTGGACGCTGAGCGCATGCGCGGGGACTCACCACAACTGCAGGATGGAGCCAAAGCGTCTTGCGGCGAACGGCCGTTTCGATGGCGCAAGGACCCGATCGGCGCCTCCTTGGAAGACGTTCGGGCGCGGCTTTCTTCCCTTGCCACAAAGCTGCACGAGCACGTCGACGAGCCAACAGTACCGCTGCTGCACGAAGCACAGAGGCAATTGGAACAAGCTTGCTGTCGAATCGGCGTGGTCGGTCAGGTCAAGGCGGGCAAGAGCACCTTTATCAATGCGCTCGTCGAGCAGCCGGGACTGTTGCCATCGAATATCAATCCCTCAACTGCCGTCGTTACACTGCTCAATTTCCGCCATAGCAAAGCCGTGCCTGAGTGTGCTGCGGTATTTCGGCTCTTTTCGCCGGATGAATGGCAGGACTTGGCGGAGGGTGGGGGAAATCTGAGGAAGTTGACCGAGCGGCTGGTGCCAGGCTTTAGACCCGAGCTCCTGCGCGCTCAGCTGGAGTTCATGCGCAAGCGCGCCGAACGTCGCCTGGGTCCAGATTTTCACGAATTGTTGGGGCAGTGCCATTGCTTCAAGCAAACAACGCCGGAGCTGCTTTCCGACTACATCAGCGCCGGGAGCGATTACGAGGCGACGAGCACGAGCGAGAGGCGGCGCTTGTCGGACATCACGAGGACAGCGGAGCTTTTTTTCAGCGACGGCCCATTCGCGTTTCCGGTCACCCTGATCGATACGCCGGGCAACAACGACGCATTTCTGGTGCGCGACGAGGTCACGCGTCGTACGCTGGACAGCCCGGATATTTTCATCTTCGTCCTCTCCGCGCTGCAGCCGCTCTCGGCGGCCGACCTATCAATGCTGCGGTTGCTCAACGGCCTGCACAAGGATCGCATCATCGTCTTCATCAATCGGGCCGATCAGCTCGCCGATCCCCTCGGAGACGGACTGACCGTGAAGTCCGCCGTCGAGCGCCGTCTGCGCTTGGAGTTTCCGACCCTCGACATCCCGGTCATTGCCGGCAGCTCCTGGTGGGGTAACCTAAGTCTGTTGGCAGATCATATCGACCTGCGCGCTCACCTCAAACCATCGGATCTCATAGCGCTGGGAGGACCCAATCCGTCGGGAGGCGAAGACAGACACGCGCTTGCCAGCGTCAGCCAGTTGCATCTGAGCCACGCCTTGCATGAGAGCTCCGGCATGCCGCAGGTCGCGGCTACCGTCACTCGAATGATGGGCTCGAGCGGCACAGCGGTCCTGCTTCGGCAGATTGCAGCCTGTTTTCTCGAAATCGCCAGGTCGACCGCGATATTGACGAAGGCGGAGCTCAAGTCGCTCGAGAAGCACCAGGAAGTCCGCCGACTCGAAGCCATGACGGTCAGTTCCAAGATCGCGGAAGAACAGCAATCCTTGCGCCTGGCCGAAGAACGCACCACGGCTTTGCAGGCGACATTCAAACAAATCGATGCGCATTTCAGCGAATTGATCGCCACCGGGACAGAAGCTCTCCGCAATGACCTGGGACAGATCGTGCATGAGTTCTCAAACCAACAGGCCGAGCTGGTCCTGCTCTCGCGGGACCACCGTCGCAACAAAGTCGACGTGATGCCGCTGCGGGGGCGGCTCGAAGGGGCGTACCTCGCCTCTTGCGGGCAAATGGCCAGCGACCTCAAATGCATCGAGGGTTTCCTTTACCCTCAACTTCAGGTCATCGTCGGCAATTTGCCGTCGAATAGCCCGGCCGGGTTCTTGGAGCCGCCGAGGGCGCCGCTGCAGCTGCTACCCTCTGCGCCGCTTTCGGTTGCAGTCGCGCTGGACCTCGGAGAACCGTGGTGGAGGCTTTGGTTTGCAGCCAACCCCAGCTCCCAGCAGAAGGCGGATCATCTCCGGAAGTTGATCGAAGACGAGTTCACCCCGCTGATCGAGGAACTCGTAAGCCTGGCACAGATTCGGCTGACGGAACGCGTAGATTACACTGTGCAACGGCTCAATGCCATTGTCGACGGAATGCTGACCGGGATCGAACGACGCAAGGTGCTGCTGGCTGCGGAATACTCGCTTCTCACCGGAGACGGCGACGAACGATCATCGACAAAACTTGAAAACGAATTGGCGGAGCGCGTGCACGCTTGCAGCGAAACATGTGCGGCCTGTGCGCTGTTTGTCGAAGAGCTGACACAGATTATCGAGATCCTCGAGACGAGCGCTGCACAAACAGACTGCCCGCAACCGACCATGGAACTGGCGGGCACCTAGCAGCCGGGATGCGTGCGCCACTGCAGCAAGGATCGTCCATTCACATGGCGGTGCGCTCGCCCGAGCCGGCCCGACGAGGTTCCCCGCCGTGCATCGCCGTAGCCGGCGAAGCCAGGTCCGGTAAGTCATCTCTCATCAACGTCCTGCTCGGATCATCCGTGCTGCCCACTGGTTTCAATGACCACATCCCGCTGCCTGTGCTCGTCAGCTATGCGTCGCGGCTGTCGCTTTCTCTCGAGCTCTCCAACGGCCGGCGGGTGCCGACGGATTGGCTTGCCACCGGGCTGACAGCGACGCACAACACTCGCCGCCTACGCTTGGGACTGCCGATCGATCTGCTCGAGACGTGCCGACTGGTCGAAGCAGCAGGGTTCGCCACGGGATGCGACGATCTCGACCGGCGCGCGCTCGGAATCTGCCGTCGGGCGCACTCGGTCGTATGGTGCACCCCAGCCGTACAGGCGTGGAAGGCCAGCGAACGCGATGCCTGGCTGATGCTACCGAAGCGGCTTCGGGAAAGGAGCATCCTGGCCGTCACGTACAAGGATGCCATTCCGTCGGAAAGAGACGCTGAACAGCTCAGTGCTAGGCTGCGCGCCGAGGCTGGGCCGTATTTCAGCAAGATCGTCATGATCGCGAACAACCGGGCCGCCGCGCTCGGTGGACAGCCAGATGGCCCAAATACCAAGCACCTATGGCAGGCGAGCGGCGGCGCCGAAATTTGCGCCGCCGTGCGCGCCTTGATCGCCGAGGCACGTCCGTGACCGCTGCGGGGCGGCCTCGTAACATGTGCCGCTAGATGGCCTGCCTCACCAGCTCGGCTGCCCCGGCGGACGATTGAACGGTAGTGTCTCGAGACACTACCGATTGAACCTGACCCTTGCCTGCTGCTATCACACAAACAAGGCCTCATGTGCCGCAGCGGCTCGCCCGTTCAGCCCGCAACGTGGCTTCGACCTCCGCGTCTAGCGCGCGAACACGCGCGGCGCGGTCCGGCGCGATTCCTTGGGTCGGCGAGCCGAAGGCTCTTGTTGCTGCACTGAGGTGATCTATAGCGCGGGCCAATTCGCCACAACTCAGTTTGCTGCGCAGGGCGCGATAAGCGAACTGCCGGGTACCATCCGCGTGCTCTGCCGGTGGCTGCGGCCGCCCGATCCAACCTCGGTTGGGATTGTTGAGCAGGGATTTGAGCCGCTCTAGGCATCCTTCTTGCGTTGCGCATGCGGACGACTCGCGCTCGACAATCGCCTTTTGTGGGAGCTGGGAGGAGGATGGCGACTGTGGGGGAGCAATGCGAGAAGTATTCGTCGGTGCCGGGGTCGTGCTGTTTCCCGCCGCTGCCGCGTCCTTGAGAGACAAATAGAGGCTGCCCATGACGGCCGACGCGGGTTTCGTTCGACCATCGACAGCGGCGCAACCCCCTAGCATTACGCCAACTTCAACAATGCAGGCTAACCCAATCAGAGGGCGCACCAATCGCAACAGCTTCTCACACATGACACTCGTTTCAGTCGGGGACGAACGTTCCGGCATTATTGAGGACAATGGATAAGAAATTGAAAACGCCAGCGTCACGGGTGCAAAGGCCGAGAGCACACGACCCTGCCTCGGCGAGAGGGTGCGCAATTCGTTGACAAATCGTCTACGAACCACGCCTCGCGTAGTTGAGCCTACGGCGCGTGGTCATTCGCAGCACGCGGTGGGTCCTACACCGATCAATAAGGGCGCTACTCCAGTCTTGCCGAGGACGGCACCGCCGGCACGGTTTGCATCAGGCGCCAAGGACTGTGCCGCTCGACATTGACAAGTACCGCCCGCACTTTAAGGCGTACGGCCTCACCGATGAGCAGGAGAAATCCCTCATCGAGGCGCTGTACGCGGTTGCCGAGACCTTTTGCCGACCTCGCCTTCGGCCTGCACCCCTCGCAGCAGATCGACGCCGCGAACGATAACGATTCCGTGAGGGGATCCAACGTGGTACAGTTGTTTAGATAATCAGCAAACAAGCCGAAGGACGACGCTGAGCATGCGGGCGAGCTGCAAAGCCCGCCCAGGCAGGCAACGAGACGATCATGAGCGCGAAGACCAAAGCCATCATCTATTGCCGTGTCTCCAGCAAGAAGCAGGTCGCGGACGGCCACGGCCTCGACTCGCGGGAAGTACGCTGCAGGGAATACGCGCGAGACAAGGGGGATGAGGTCTCCGGTGGCGGCGACTTCATGAAGCGTCCCGGGATGGTGAAGCTTCTGCAATACCTCGACGAGCACAGTGAGAATGAGCGCGTTGTCATCTTTGAGGATCTCAAGCGCTACGCCAGGGACACGGTGTTTCATCTCAAGCTGCGTCATGAAATGGCGCTGCGGAATGCGACCCGCGAGTGGCTGAATTTCAGGTTCGAGGACTCGCCCGAAGGCGAGTTCATTGAAACCGTCATAGCCGCGCAGTCGCAACTGGAGCGCCAGCAAAACAGCCGCTAAACCAGCCAGAAAATGCGCGCGCGATTCATGAGCGGCTATGCGATCTGCTCGAAATCTCCCATCGGCTACCGCTACAAGAAGCTGGAAGGCCAAGGCAAGACGCTGGTGCCCGATGAGCCAAGGGCTTCGATTGTCCGCGAGGTGCTCGAGGGATTTGCCTCAGGGCGATTCTCAAGCCAGATCGAGGTCAAGCGGCATCTCGACCGGTTTCCCGACTTCACCGACAAGAGCACCGGTACAATGCGGTATCAAAGAGTGCGCGAAGAGTGCGCGAACTGTTGGAGCAGCCCATCTACGCCGGATACCTGAGGGGCCCGCGCTGGAACATCCCTCTGATCAAGGGCAAGCATGAGCCGCTGGTCAGTTACGAGACACACGAGCGCGTGCTGAAACGGCTGAATAGCAATTGGCCGGTCGCGCCCGTCCGCAAGGACACGCACGAGGACTTTCCCTTGCGCGGGATCGTCACCTGCGCCTGCTGCGGGCGCGCCATGACCGCAGCTTGGTCGACGGGACGCAACCGCAGGTATCCCTACTACTTCTGTCAGAACAAAGTCTGCGAGCAAGGCCGCAAATCTATCCGCAAGGAGCGCATAGAGGGTGAGTTTGAGGCGCTCCAGTCCTCGCTTCGCCCGGACAAGGCGGTCTACACCGCCTTCCACGAGAAGCTGCGCGATCTTTGGGATACACGCGTCCTTAGGGAGGCCGAACACCAGCAATCTCTCAACGCTGAACTCGCCCATGTCGAACGCAAGTCGGCGCAGGTCATGGAACGCCTCATGCTCGCTGATAGCCCACCGCTGATTGCCGCCTATGAGGAGCAGGTTCGCAAACTCCACACGCAGAAGATCGCACTGCAGGAAAAACTGGCACCGACAGCCGAGACTCCGCTCGACTTCGAGCAGACTTATCGAACCGCCATGGAATTCATCGAAAACCCCCAGAGAATATGGGTTTCCAGTCGCCTTCCGGGCCGCAGGATCGTCCCCAAATTGCTGTTCGGCGGACGCCTGCCCTATCACCGAATAGGGGGCTATCGAACCGATGGGATCGCCCAGCCTTTCAAGGCTTTGGCAGCGATCCAGGCCGGAGAGCCCGCTGGTGGGCCCGGCAGGACTCGAACCTGCAACCAGACGGTTATGAGCCGCCGGCTCTAACCATTGAGCTACGGGCCCCCTCGCTCGGGTGGCGCCCTCTATAGCACCAACGCCGCCGGCCTGCCTCCATGGAATGCTCAGGATTTGGCCTCGTTCGGACAATAATGGGGTGTTCAATGGCTCTGGCCGGGATCGCGAGGACAGCATGAGCACTCCCCAACGGATGATGATGGCGGCGGCATTGGTCGCCGCCCTGGCGACGTTTCTCGATGCGAGGACCAGCATGGCGGCGGAAGGCGACAAGGGTAGAGAGCGGACGGTCAGCGTGTCGGCCATTGGCAGCGTGGCGGCGGAGCCCGACATGGCCCATGTGACGGCGGGCGTGGTCGCCGAGGCGGATACGGCCAAGGAGGCGATCGCGCGCAACAGTGCCGCCATGGCGAAGGTGGTCGCAGGCCTGAAGGGCGCCGGCATCGCCGCCAAGGACCTGCAGACCACGTCGCTCAACGTCGAGCCGCGCTACACCCAGGCCAAGGACGGCAAGGCGGCCACGATCAGCGGCTATCGCGTCTCCAACCAGGTGCGCCTGACCGTGCGGGACGTGAAGAAGCTGGGCGACGTGCTCGACCAGGCGATCGCTGCGGGGGCCAATCAGATCAACCGCATCAGCTTCGACGTCGCCAACGCCGAGACCATCAAGGACGAGGCGCGCAAGCAGGCGATGGCCAACGCGCGCCGGCGCGCCGAGCTCTACGTCGCGGCCGCCGGCGTCAAGCTCGGGCCGGTGCTGCGCATCTCCGAGAGCGTGAGCGAGAGCATGGGCCCGGTGGCGGCCTCGCCGCGGGCGATGGCGGCCAGCATTCCCATCGAAGCGGGCACGCGGGTGCTCGAGGTCGAGGTGCACGTCACCTACGGGCTGCAATGAGGCGGGCGCTGCGGTTGGCCGGCGAACGTTAAGATTGGTGCGGCGTACTCGCCGGGGGGCGGCATGGCTGATCCGCGATTTGCGACGTTTGCGGCGCGATGGGCGCCCTTATAGGCTGCGCGCGCAATCGTTCACGGTTCTCCCGCCAATTTGAGCGCATCCTTGTCCCCGCCCCGGCGCATCTTCCACGGCTGGTATATCGTCGCGGCTGTGTTCGTGATCACCACGACCACGTCGGGGCTCGCCTTCTACAACCTCTCCATCCTGCTCGCCGCCTTCGTTGCCGAGCGCGGCTTTCCGGTGGCGCTCGCCAGCAGCGCCACGGCCACCTTCTTCATCGCCGCCGGTATCGGCGGGGTGATCGCCGGCCGGCTGATCGAGCGCATCGATGCGCGCATCGTCATTGCCACCAGCGCGGTGGTCGGGGCGCTTGCGCTGGCATCGCTCAGCCTGTTGCGCGAGACCTGGCAGCTCTATCTCTTCCATGTGGTGTTCGGGCTCGCCCATGGTGCGTCCGGCCTGGTGCCGGTCACGACGCTGGTGGCGCGCTGGTTCAATGCGCGGCGCGCGCTGGCGTTTTCCATTGCGTCGACGGGCCTGTCCTTCGGCGGCATCCTGGTCGCCCCGGTGGTGGCGCTCAGCATCGAGCGCATGGGCCTTTCCGGCGCCGCGCCCTACATGGGGCTCGCGTTCTTTCTCGGCATCGTGCCGGTGACCATCCTGGTGCTGCGGCCGAACCCCGCTGCCATGGGGCTGGCGCCCGATGGCGCCACGGCGGCGCAGTTGGCCCGGAGCGCGCCGCAGCCCGCCGTTTCCTACGCGGAAGCCTGGCGCAGCCGCTACTTCTATGCCGTGTCCATCGCCTATCTGTTCCTGCTGGGCGCGCAGGTCGGCGCCATTGCCCATTTCTACCGCCTCGCCAGTGTGCGCGACGGCGTGGCGACGGCGGCGCTGGCGTTGGCCGTCATGGCGACCTCGAGCACGGTCGGCAGGCTGGCCGGCGGCTGGCTGATGCTGTGGGTGCCGACGCGCGGCTTTGCGCTGGCGCTGATGGCGATGCAGGCCGCCGCACTTGCGCTCCTGGCCTTTGCGGCGGACCGCACTCTCATTCTCACCGGGGCGGTCCTGTTCGGTGTGACGATGGGCAACTCACTGATGATGCACCCGCTGCTGCTGGCGGAAAGGTTCGGCACGCGCGACTACGGGCGCATCTATTCCATGAGCCAGCTCCTCACCATGATCGGCGTTGCCGGCTGCCCCGCCCTGATCGGCGTCATGTACGAGGCGAGCGGCGACTATGAATTGCCGTTCCTGGCGGTCTGCGGCCTGACGCTGGTCGGCTTCCTGATCCTGTCGATGTTCGCGGACCGGCGCCGCTGAAAGCTGCGCAAACGTTGGCAGCGCAGATGGTATATCTTGCCATCGTGCATGAACCGCGGCCCACAATTGCAGGGGGAGACACACGCATGACGTCGGTCACCGAGCTCGATACCCCTGCCGTTACAATCGACCTCGACATCGTCGAGGCCAACATTGACCGGCACCAGAAGCGGCTCAGCCAGCTCGGATTGGCCAATCGCCCGCACATCAAGACCCATAAGATTCCGGCTCTCGGGAGAATGCAGATCGCCGCCGGGGCGGTTGGCCTGACCTGCCAGAAGCTCGGCGAAGCGGAGGTGTTCGCGGACGCTGGGGTGACGGACGATATCCTGCTGACATTCAACGTTTTGGGCGCGTCGAAATGCGAGCGCCTGGCCCGGCTTGTTCGCCGATTGAGACGGATGGCGGTGGTCCTCGACAACGAGACGGTCGCGCGAGGGCTGTCCGAGGCCGGTGTCCGGCACGACGTCGACATTCGCTTCCTCATCGAGTGCGACACTGGCTTCGGGCGCAACGGCGTGCAGACCCCGGATGCCGCGCTCGAGCTCGCCAAGATCGCGCTCGCGATGCCGCGTATGCAGTTCGATGGCCTGATGACGTTCCCGGTCAAAATCCCCGAGACACCTCAGTTTCTGGAGCGGGTGCTGCAGCTGTTTCGCGCCGCCGGCATTCCAGTGCCAACGGTCTCCGGCGGCGGCACACCGGCTTTGGCTCTGCTCACCGACTTGCCAATGCTGACCGAGCACCGCGCAGGGACCTACATCTACAACGATGCCATGATGGTGGCAGCCGGCGTGGCGACCTGGTCCGACTGCGCGATGCGTGTGCGGGCGACAGTGGTCAGCCGACCGACACGTCAGCGCGCCATCCTCGACACCGGCTCAAAGGTCCTGACCTATGATCAGTACTACGCCAAGGGCTACGGCCGTGTCGTGGAACATCCCGAAGCGGTCGTGAGCAGTCTGTCGGAGGAACACGGCATTCTCGACATTTCGGCTTGCAAGCGCCTTCCCGAGGTTGGCGAGGTCGTCAACGTAATCCCCAACCACTGCTGCGCCGTCACCAACATGATGGACGAGGTTCATGGTGTTCGGCGCGGCCACGTCGAGGTCGTGTGGCCGGTCGCAGCGCGTGGGAAAGTACGGTAACGCAGCAGGCCTTATATCGCGGTGTTACGGATCCCGGTCGGCTTGCGGCCTTAGCTGACGTACCCTGCCACCGCGCGGGGGGTGCGGCGCTGGAGCAGGAACACGACGATGGAGATATTGACGAGGTTCCAGAGGAGGCCGTTGGCGAAGGCCTGCCAGTAGGAGCCGGTGAGATCGAAGATGGCGCCCGACATCCAGCCACCCAGCGCCATGCCGACGATGGTGGCCATGATCACCAGCCCCAGTCTCGTGCCGGCCTCCTGCGGTGGAAAGTACTCGCGCACGAGCACGGCATACATCGGCACGATGCCGCCCTGGAACAGGCCGAACAGCGCCGAGATCACATAGAGCGGTGTGAGGCCGTCGGAGAGCAGATAAAGAAAGAGCGCCAAGGCCTGCAGCGCGGAGCCCAGCAACAGCGTACGCAGGCCGCCGACCCAGTCGGCGATGAAGCCCGAGGCGATGCGGCTGACGAGGCCGAAGCCCATCATCAATGAGAGCATCTCAGCGCCGCGCGCCACGCCGTAGCCCAGATCGCTGCAGTAGGCGACGATGTGCACCTGCGGCATCGACATGGCCACGCAACAGGTGAGGCCGGCGATGCAGAGCAGGAGCTGCAGGGCGCCGGGCGACAGGCCGAGCGTGCCGCTGGCGCCATGCTCGGCGCCAAGCGAGAGGTCGGCGCCGTTGCTCGTCTTGTGCTGGCGCATCACGCGGATGAAGGGCCCCATCGCCAGCATGCAGAACAACCCGATGCCGACCTGGGTCAGGCGCCAGCCGTCGGCGGCAATGAAGTACTGCACGACCGGCGGCCACACCGTGCCGCCCAAGTAGTTGCCCGAGGCACAGACGGCGACCGCAATGCCGCGTCGCCGCACGAACCAGTGGGAGATGTCGGCGATCAGCGGCGCGAAGCCCGCGGAGGTGCCGAAGCCGATGAACAGATGGAGCAGGGCCAACTGCCAGACATTGGCAGCCAGCGCCGAGCCGAGGTACCCGCCGCCCAGTGCCAGCGTACCGATCACCAGCGGCGGCACGATGCCGAACCGGTCGGCAAGGCGGCCGATGACGACGCCGCCCAGCGCAAAGCCGACCATGGCCATGGTGTAGGGAAGCGAGGCGTCGGCGCGGGCGATGCCGAAATCCGCCTGGATGGCAGGCAGCGCCACGACGACCGACCACATGCCGACGCTGCCGATGGTGCTGATGACGACGGCGGCCGCGAGCCGCAGCCAAGCCTGGGCGGACTCCACTCCGGGGCTCACGTTGCCTACGCTTTGTGCAAAAACGGCCATGGGGCGCGCACCATCGATGGTGTGGGTACGCGGGTCAAGGGCTTTGCCCGGCCGTCGCGCGCAGGGGAGGGCTGCGAATTGCGCGTTAAGATTAGGTGCGTGCGGGAGCCGCCCGCGGCCCTTTGAGGACGATGGCGGCGGCGATCAGGTTGAGCGCGATGCACAGGGCGATGGCGGCGCCATAGCCGTCGGCGGCGTCGCGCAGCAGGCCCAGAACGCCGGGGCCGAAGGCATAGGTGAACTGGCTGACCGCTGTCGACAGGCCGATCAGCATGCCGAACGAGGCCGCCTCGAACTCGCGCTGGATGATGAGCGAGGGGAAGGTGATCAGATTGCCGACCGAGAAGCCGTAGACGGCGCAGGCGGCAAGCAGCACTTGGGCGTTCGCCGATTGCGTCATGACGGCAAGCGCCGCCGCCTGGCTCACGAGCGAGAGCGCCGACGCCAGTCGCTGGTCGAGGCGGTCGACGACGGTGCCGAGCAGCAGGCGGCCGGCAATCGCCATGGCGGTGGTGATGGCGACGGCGAGCCCTGTCGTGGTGCGGCCGAGGATCGGCTCCAGGAAGGCGATCTGGTGCACCAGAAAGCCGGCCTGGGAGAACAAGGCGAGCGCCGTGAAAGCGGTGACGCCGCGAAAGGCAGGGCTGCCGAGCGCGGAGCGGCGCGTCCACATGGGCTGCGAGGCATCCACCGGGCCGGCCCCGGTGTGCAGCTGCGGAACGGGTGCCGCCAGGACCCCAAAGGTGAGCGGCAGCGCAAGCAGCAGGATCAGGCCCGCGCCGGCGAGCATCGCCACCTTGAAACCGGCGGCCGCGGCCAGAAACACCAGTGCCGGAACGATGACGACGCCGCCGAAGCTGGCCCCGTTGAGGGCGAGCGAGATGGCAAGGCCGCGCTTGTTGCGGAACCATAGCCCCAAGATGTTGTTGATCGCGCCGAGGCTCATGCTCGCCCAGCCGAACGCCATCACTAGATAGGCGGCAAACAGCTGCCAGGGCTCGCCGATGAACGGGAGCGCGGCCGCCGACGACGCAAAGGCGAGGGTGCCGACAGCCACGCAGGCGCGCACGCCGAGCCGGCGGATGGCATCGCTGACGAAGGCGACCAGCAAGGCGCTGAAGAGGTAATAGGCCGTGCTGGCGCTGGAGATCAGGGACGCCGGCCAGCCGTGCAGCCGCTGCAGCTCGGCGAGGTAGAAGCCGTGGCCGTAGAAGCCGAAGCCCCAGGCCAGCACCGCCATGACGAAGCAGGCCAATACCACGCGCCAGCCGTGATAGCGCAGCGAGGACTCGTCGACTGGTCCCGTGGGCACAGGGGGAACGTACATCATGCTCGACTACTCGGGAGGCGACGACTGGGGGCTTCGCTTTCAGGCAGAGTTCGTCGACAGCCCATCAGATGATGGCTTCGAAACCTTTGGCTTTGACGAGGGCGAGCAGTTTCAGAGAAGGGCCGGAAGGCCTGCGCTCACCGCGCTCCCACTGGCTGATCAACCCCGAGGGAACATTGAGCACTCGGGCAAAGACACCCTGGCTGACGCCGGCGGCTTCGCGCAAGGCCTGAATTTCCCGGGCCGAGAGCTGTTCGACGAGAGTGAGGCACATGAGATCGAACTTGCGCATTGTCAGTTTGTCGATGGCTCCGGCGCGATAGAGATCGCCGGCGGCTTCGTGCGCGGCGGCAAGGGCCTCGGTACGATGCTTACGGGGTCTAGTCTTCTTTGGCATCGTCCAAGATCTCCTCGATCGTTCCGCTCGATACATAGGTGTCGATCGCGGGCTCGGTCAGCGCCAGATAAGCCTTGGCGAGCTCCCGGTAGGCCTCGAGCTCGTCGGGGTCGAGATCGTCCTTGCGGCTCTTGGCGAACCCGTAGGCGAAGATTGCGCGCGACCGCGACCGGTAGAGCACGATCATCCGGTAGCCGCCGGATTTGCCCTGGCCGCGACGGGCAACCCGTTGCTTGATGACGCCGCCGCCGAGGTCGGCATCAATCTGGCCACGATCCGCGCGCCCCACGGCGTCACGCAGAGCCTCTTCGCTCAGGCGCTCCTTGCGGGCGAACCGCCCAAACCACCTCGTGAGGAAAATGCGCAAACGTCCTGCCAATCAATCTATAGTGCTCGGCTTTATAGTTCAAGAGGTGTCTCGTTTGGCGTCGGCTTCCTCCAGACGCTTAGAAAGTCTCGCGCGCGGGCCCCGGCGAGGAGGGCGTGACCGGGGCGGTCACCCGACGCACGGCTACGCCTTGCTGCCCTGGAACGGCCAGCTGCCGACGCCGCTGGCGCTCACGTTGCCCGAGATCTTGTCGCCCTCAACCTTGGCGGTGAACTCGAGCGTCAACGGCATCGGACTCTTGATGTTGGCCTTGAAGTTGACGTTGTCGCCGCTTGTTTTGCCGTCGAAGATGTCGGTGGCGTTGCCCTCTTCCCCCGTCAGCTTGCCAGTGAGACCGCCACCCGCCTCCTTCAGCGCCAGGGTGGATTTTCGCTCGCCAATCGGCGTCTGCATGGTCAATTTCCAGGTGCCATCCGCGGACATGCCTTTTCTCCCGGCTTAACGCAGCCCTCGCGTCGCAATTGGACCGATGCCGGCCAGATTGCGCGAGGGCCCCTGCCGAGGCAATCGATTTTTGGGCCTCGCAAATCCGGGCTGGAACGTCAGGCCGCCGAGCGCAGCGCAATCGCTGCGGGCGTGCCAAACAGCATGCGGCGCTCGAAGAAGCTGGAGCGGAAGAAGGGATGGCGCTGCAGCAGGCGGTCGCGCGCGATGGGATAATCGAGGCCCATGAGACTGATCGGCTTGGTGAGCGAGGGGTAGTGCCGCGGCTCGCAAATGAGGCGATGCCCGAAGACGCGGCGATAGAAAGCCTGATGCTCGGCGCGGACGGTGGCCAGCAGCATGTTGGCGGCGAAGTGTTCCGAAGCCACCACGGCAAGCCGCGTGGTCGCATAGCACAGCTCGGGATGGCGACGGGACGCCGCCCGGTCGGCCACGAAGCGGGTCGGATCGATCACCGTCCGGCCGGCGGCAATTACCGGCGACAGCAGGTCCGAGAAGACGTTGAGCGCCGGCATGTGCGGATGCTCGCGGGAGGCGACATGCAGGCGGATCGAGCTTGCCAGCTCGCCGTCCACATGGACACCGAAGACCCACGCATTGGCGGTCTCGTCCAGGTTGTCGGAAAATCGCTCGTCCACGCTGGGAGGGATGGCGCCCTCCCGCAGGTAGGCCGCATAGCGCAGCCTGAAGATGGCCTCCCGCTCCTCCGCCGTCTCCGCCCTGCGATAATCAACCCGCTCCAGAAGCCTGAGGACGCGGTCTGTAAGACTTCGAGCAGGACCATGCGCGGCCTCGAATGCCACCGCCACCATTGCGCTTACTCCCTCAACTCTACCCCACGCGCAGTAGTAAGGTTAACAGAAAATTCAATTAAGTAAACATTAACTTAATAAGAACGTCCTGTGAGGGACTGATGTGGTTAAAACTGAGTTAACGAGCGCGTCAGCTTGGTGCGGTTGCGAGCATATTCTCCATGTTTACTCTTATGCAAGACTCCGATAATTGGCTATGCATCTCAAGTGTGCCCGAAAGTCGCCTCACCGCGAACAAATGAGGGCGTATCGATTTGGCACAATAGCGAAACGTGCGTTAGCCGTAGCTGCGCGCCATGGTTAGGCGAGGCCCGCGATTGAACGAAAATTCATGTGCATGCCCGAACCTGTACCCGAGAAAGATGCGCCTGGCCGGCGCATGCGGGGAATCTCATGGAATTCTGGCATCGGCAGCTGCGCCGCAGAGAGGCCCAGGAGCCGCCGGCCGAGATTTACATCTCGCTGGTCGACTCCCTTTTCAAGGATTTCCGCAGCCTTTTCGTC
>DATEVP010000259.1:0-6180 GCA_035258465.1 Hyphomicrobiaceae bacterium | reverse complement strand
GCATCGATGTGATAGGCCTGCTCCTCGTTCAGGCGCTCGAACAGCGCCTGATCGGGGCGCGCCATGCCGATGGCGTCCTGCTCGAAGTAGACCAGGCGCTGCAAGTAGACCTCCTTCACGCCGATGTCGCTGGCGATGCGGACGAAATCGGAGAGCTGGGCGATCGTCTCCTTCAGGCCGGTCAGCCACAGCGACACGCGCGGTTTGGTCACGCCTCCCCGCGCCTGCATCTGCGTGAAGGCGCGCACGTTGCGCACGATGCGGTTGAAGTAGTCCTTGCCGCGGACCAGGAGGAACGTGCGGGCATCCGCAGCATCGAGCGAGACGCGCAGCTCGTCCAGGCCCGTGTCGCAGAGCTCGCGGCCCTTCCTCGCCGTCAGCACCGTGCCGTTGGTGTTGAACAGCACATAGGCGCCGCGCTGCTTGAGGTAGCGCACCATGCGCGGCAGTTCCTTGACCAGCATCGGCTCGCCGACGCCGTGCAGCACCACGCGCGCGATGTTGGGCACCTGGTCGACGATGTGCGTGAAGAGCTGCCAGCTCATATCGGCTTCGGGCTCGAGGTCGGCGTAGGTGCGCGGGCAGGTCGTGCACAGCAGATTGCAGCGGTTGGTGGTCTCGAGGTACAGGCAGACCGGATCGCGCGCCGCGATCGGGCCGACGGAGCCCTCGGCGCTGTCGTGGTAGCGCCTCGGATCGATCGCAGCCGGTGAGCTTGTGACCACCGCGCTCATGACGTTTCTCCGATGGGGATGGCACCGGGTCTGCGCAATTCAGCGCGAAGGTCCCAGGCCAGCGCAGCAAGCATCATCAACGAGAAGATCGCGATGCGGACCTCGTAGGTCGGCAGAAGGCGGCTCGGCTCGAGGTAGTAGAAGAGAACGCTGGTCGTGGTGAGCACCCAGGCCGTGACCGTCGAGTGGAGCGCAAGAAAGGGCACGAGCACCAAAAAGTACCAGGGATAGTGCGGGGAGAGGAGCACCAGGAACGTGACCAGAAGCCAGCTCAGCGCGCGCAGCGATGCGGGCTCGGAGCGGTCCGAGCGAAAGCCTGCCGCTATCGCCAGCGACGCCAGCACGAGAGCCGAGATGGCGATGTAGATCGTGCTGCCGCCTGGGATTGGGCCTGTCACCTGCTCCAGCAGCCACAGCAGCTTGAATCCGCTCCCCGAGACCAGGCCTTCTTCCTCGATGTAGCCCGGCAGAAAGCCGAGCACGCCGCTGCCAACCGAAAGGTAGGGCAGATAGGCCAGCACGGCGATGCCGGCGACTGCCAGCGGCAGCCGCCAATCCCATGGCCGCCAGAACACCGGCAGCGCGAGCAAGGCGGTCGGCTTGACGAGCGCACCCAGCGTGACCGTTGCGCCCGCAAGAAGCGTGCGGCCCCGCACGAACAGCAACAGGCCGCCCGTGACGAGCGCGATCATCGCCGCATCCACGTGGCCGGCGCCGGCGATCTCCCACACGGGCAGGGGATGCCAGGCGTAGAGGGCGATCCGCGTCGGCGGCACGCCTTGCCGCTCGAGCAGCGCCAGGATCGCAGCGATGGTGCCGGCCTCGAACGCGAGCAGCGCGAGCTTCAGGGCCGTGACGCTTTCGGCGAGGCGCGTCACCGCAAAGAAGATCGCCTGCGCCCCCGGCGGGTAGATGGTCACGGCGTAGCTCGGGCGATTGATGTTCGGGAAAATCACCGTGTCGCGCAGCTGCGCGAGCTCCGGCGCGCGCGGCACGTAGCGATAGGGGTTGATGCCGGCGGCCTGCACGCGGCCGTCCCAGATGTAGCGATAGATGTCGGTCGAGAGGTAGGGCTCGTAGAAAAGGAGAGCGAGCCGCATGCCGACGGCGCCTGCCAGGATGATAACCAGCGCAGTGCGCTGATCGCCCGCCTGCTCGCCGAGCCGCGCGGCGCCCCAGGCGGCAAGCCCGCCAACGAGGAACGTGCCGAGCAGCATCCAGCCGCCAGTCCTCGGATCGAGGATCTGCGTCGCCCACGTCAGGCCCACCAGCGCGATGGCCGTGAGCGACAGCCACACATTGGCGGCGCGCAGGGCGGCAAGCGACTGTACCGCTGCCGTCATGCGACGCGGCTCGAGGGCTGGGCGCGGCCAAGCCGCGGCGCGAGGTCGGCGCCTTCCAGCAGCGCGGACAGATAGCGCCGCGTCTGCGTGGCGGCGGTGGCCTCGCTGCCGAACGAGCGGAACGGTTTGGCGTCGATCACCTCTGCGATCAGGACGAGCAGCGCCTCGGGATCGTCGACGTCGTACCAGGCCGGCAGCTCGAGCACCGGCAGATTTGCTTCAGCGCACCTGGCAAGCGTCTGGCTGAAGACGCGCTCCGTGCTCCAATCGACGTTTTCAAACAGCGCCCGATGCGTCTGCTTGATGCCGATCAGGTAGTAGCCCCCATCCGTGGAGGGGCCCAACACCACGCGATCGCCGGGGGCCGCCAGCGCGGTAGCAGCGGCGATGAGGTGATCGACGGGCAGCGTCGGGCTGTCCGAGTTGAGCAAGCAGACAGCGCTGTGCCCGGCATCCAGCAACGAGCTCGCCGCATGCAGCAGGCACGCACCGAGATCGGGCTTCGCGGTCTCGAGGAGACCGATGCTCGCCGGCAGATGCGCCCTGAAGAACGCCTCGGAGCCGGCCGGAGCGTAGGCCATCCAGCCGGTGATGTCGGCAAGGGCTGCCGCGGAGAGCACGTTCTCGGCAACGTCGCGCAGGAAGGCGGTGTTGAGGCCGGCGGCCTCCTCCCAGCTCAGCGGCGGCACCAGCCGCGTCTTGGTGCGGCCCGCAATCGAAGCCTTCGCCATGACGGCGATGGCACAGCCCATGGACCCTTCCCTTCCGCGCGCGCCTTCCCGCATCACACGCTCGTACCCAAGCGCGGACCCGCCGTCATCTGACGAGCTTGTGTGTCACGCACAATTGACCCGCCGTGAGAAGGTTCCGCGCCGGCACACCCGAGCGTCACATCGAATTGAGACGGGATTGAGCGGCTCCCGGGCCGGACTTCCAGCATTGCGGCAAGAAATGACCGCGCAAGGAGGAAACCACCGGTCGTCGCGCAGGCGCCTGGACGGCCCCGGGACAGCGGCATGGGCTTCGTCGCCGCGGCAGGGACCGACGCTGTCGCGGTTCGCCGGCGAATGGCTTGGCAGGTGCGCGACCACCACTGGTGGGTGTAGCAGGACTCGAACCTGCGACCCGCTGATTAAGAGTCAGCTGCTCTACCAACTGAGCTATACACCCGCGCCGCAGCGGCAAAAGGGCCCGCGTCCCGGGCCCTCAAGTCGGGGCTCTCTAACATCGCCGTCCCTGCCTGTCCAGCGGCGCTCCGCGCCTCCGCGCGGGCGTCTATCCGCTGCGCCGGACGCCTACGCCTCAAGGCCCGATCAGCAGGTGCTGGCGCTCGGCCAGCTGCTCCAGCACCGTCGCCGTGCCCTTGATCACGCAATGCATGGGGCTCTCCGGCACCACGAAGCGCGCGCCGGTGATCTGGGCCAGCGCCACATCGAGCCGGTTGAGCAGCGCCCCGCCGCCGGTGAGCACGATGCCGCGCCTCACCACCTCGGCTGCAATATCCGGCGGCAGGTCCTCGAGCGCGCGCTGGATGAACTCGGCCATCTCGCCGACCGGCCCCGCCAGCGCGTCGGCCATGTGCCCCGGTCCCAGCACCGCGCTCTTCGTGCGGCCCTGGCGCAGATCGCGGCCCTTGATGTGGATCTCGATCTGCCGCCCATTGGGAGCTGCCAGCGCGGTGCCGGCCTCGATCTTGATGCGCTCGGCATTGGCCTCGCCGATCACCAGGCCGTGCTTGCGGCGGATGTAGCGCATGACCGCCTCGTCCATGGCGTTGCCCGCGACCCTCAGTGACCGCGCCTGCACCACGTTGCCGCGCGAGAGCACGGCGATGTCGGTCGTGCCGCCGCCGATGTCGACCACCATGAACGCCGACGGCCCGTCGATCGGCAGCCCCGCGCCGAGCGAGGCCGCAACCGGCTCCTCGATCAGGTAGACCTTGCGCGCGCCCGCCGACACCGCCGTCTCGTAGACGGCGCGGCGCTCGACCGGCGTGGCGCCGGCCGGCACACAAATGAGTATCCGCGGCCGGCGGAAGCCCAGCATGGTCTTGGCGCGCGAGATGAACTGGCGCAGCATCTCCTCGGTGGCGATGAAGTCGGCGATGACGCCGTCGCGCATGGGCCGGATCAGCTCGATCGGCTCGGGCGTGCGTCCCAGCATGGCCTTGGCGCGCAGGCCCACCGCCAGCACCTCGCGCATGCCGCCGCGCACCTGCACCGCCACCACCGACGGCTCGTCGATGATGATGCCGCGCCCGACCACGTGCACCAGCGTGTTGGCGGTGCCGAGGTCGATGGCGATATCGTCCGAGAATGTGCGGGAAACGCCCTGCAGCATCGCCGTCTTGACCCACGCGGTCGAGCCCCGTGGCGCCGGCGCCGCCCATCTCGAGCAGCAGGCCTGGCGCCTCTCGAAGCTCCCTCGCCCTCCCGATTCCTGATCAGGCCCAAGAAGATAGCTGAATCGCTGATCGGCGCCAACCGACCGGTGTCGAACAGCCTTTATGAGGCTCGCGCCGGCTTCCGGCCGCGGATATTCAGGCCGTCCCAGATGAAATCCTGGAGCGCGCCCGCCTCCACGTAGCGGCGCAGGTGCGCGATTGGCACCGAGCGGATATCGCCGACCCAGCCGCGGCAGGAGCCGGCCCGGCACCCGCAGGGCATGCTCCAGAAGCGGGAATAGAACGAGCGGCGCATGGTCAGCGAGTAGTCGAAGGTGATCTCCTCGCCGGGCGCGATGTCGGCGAGCGCCACCAGATCGCTCTCCTTGACGAGCCCGGCATTGGCCGCGCAGCTATGATTGAAGCAGATGGAGAAGTCGTCGAGCACCAGATACTCGTATTTCCGGATCGGCAGGGGGTCGTCCATGCGCACCCGGCCGAGCGCGATGCGCCCCGCGCAGACCAGCAGCGACACGCGCTCCCCGCCCATGCGATGGATCGTCTGGCCCTTGCGGATCGGGTCCTCGGTGAACACCCCGCGGCCGCTGATGCCGGAGCTTCTGACCGCCAAATTCATCGTGCCGCCCAACCGTCGCGCCCGCGCCTCCGAGAGACTGGTAACATCGGCGCCGGCCGGCCGTAAATGGCGATATCGGCGCGCAAGGCTTGTGCGCCGGCCCGATCCGGCCGAGCATCGCCTGAGCCCCTCGCTTTCGTCTCTCCTTCCCGCTTGCGGAGGAGGGCCGGGGGTGGGGGGTATCTCATCTTCGACAGCGGAGGAGACCCATGCCCGTTCGCCGACCGGCTCATCGGACATCGCCCAGCAACCCCGCCATCGGCGAGATCCACACCGTGCCGGAGCGTATCAAGGACATGCCCTATGCGCCGGCCATCCGCGTCGAGGCGCCGGGCGACCTGCTCTTTATTTCCGGTGCCACGCCCTCGCCGCTCTATCACAAGCACCCCCACGAGCTCTCCGAGCACGATCACCCCGTGCGCATCGAGGACCAGACGCGGCTCGCCATGGAGAACATCAAGACCATCCTCGACCATCAGGGCCTCGCCTGGAGCGACGTCATCAAGGTGACGAAGTACCTGACCGACATGCGCGACATGGACGGCATGGTGAAGGTATTGGCCGAATACTTCGGCGCCTGGACGCCGGCGAGCACTACCGTGTGCGTCAACCAGCTCTCCACCCCCGGCGCCCGCGTTGAGCTCGACATGATCGCCGTCTACCCGAAGGAGCGATGACCGCAAGCCGGCAATGGGGTCGGCAACGGGGTCAGACCCTGCGGGTCCGACCCCAAGCGAATGGCGAATAGCCAATAGAGCGGCGGGAGCGGCTGCGCTTGCACCTTTTCCATTCGCTACTCGCTACTCGCTATTCGCCAAACACTTTCGCCCTCGCAGCGGCTCTCCGCTCGAGGTTTTGTTGATCGAAGGGGCTGCGGGGCGATGGGCGCCGCGTCCTTTAGTTTTTTTTGAGCGGCTCCTCACCGCCCCGCGCAGGGTTTTTGGCCTGATCGTCGCTTTCAACCTCACTCGGGGACCGGGATTCCCACCCGGCGGCGACGCTGAGCCCCGTTGCCGGCTTTTGCGTTGAGCCGGCCCGGCACTGCACCCCGCCCTCACGCCGATGACGCCTCATGAGCGCGAC
>DATEVP010000258.1:0-2188 GCA_035258465.1 Hyphomicrobiaceae bacterium | reverse complement strand
TCTCGGCGGTATTGCCATGAGCGGTCAGAGCCCTCCCTGGAAGGATATTGCGCCGATCTTTGCCGGGCCCGTGTCCGATCTTGCCGCACAAGGCTTCGCCGGCCCCTTCGCCGTTGCCGACGGCAGAGTGGTCCATGCCGCGGGTGGCTCAGAGGCTCAGGAGCTCGCCTTCGCGCTAGGTGCCGCAGTTGCTTATCTCCGCGCCATGGAGCAAGGCGGCATCAAGCTCGACGACGCACGGGCCTTCATCTACTTCCGCCTTGCCGCCGACCAGGATCAGTTCCTCACCATCGCCAAGTTCCGCGCCGTCAGAAAGCTCTGGGCGCGCATCGAGGAGGCTTGCGGCCTCGCGCCCCGCCCCGCCCTCGTCACCGCCGAGACGGCGTGGCGCATGATGACCAAGCGCGACCCGCAGGGGAACATCGTGCGCAATACCATCGCGGCGCTCGGTGCCGCGGTTGGCGGCGCCGACGCAGTGACGGTGCTGCCGTTCAGCACAGCACTCGGGCTGCCTGACGCGTTTGCCCGCCGCATTGCCCGCAACACGCAAACCATCCTCATCGAGGAAGCCAACATCCATCGCGTCGCCGATCCTGCCGCGGGCTCCGGCGCCATCGAAGCGCTTACCGATGCACTCTGCGCCATGGGCTGGAAGCTGTTTCAGGAGATCGAGCAGATGGGCGGCGCTGACAAAGCCCTCGAAGCAGGATCGATCCAGAGGGCCGTGGCCAAGGTCCGGGTAGAACGCGAAGCCAATATCGCGCGCCGCAAGGACTCACTCATCGGCACCAGCGACTTCCCCGATCTCGTCGAGGACCAGGTTGCCGTGCTGGCGCAATCGCGACTGGTGGCTCTATCCACGCGCAAGTCGGCGCTAACCCCTATCAGGCTCGCCGAACCTTTCGAGCGCTTGCGCGACCGGAGCGATGCCTATCTCGCCCAGCATGGCAGCCGACCCAAAGTCTTCCTCGCCTGTCTCGGCCGCGCCGCCGATTTCAACGCGCGGGCAAGCTTCGCCAAAAGCCTGTTCGAAGCAGGCGGAATCGAGGCGGTGGAAAGCAGCGGCGACAATCTGGTGAAACGATTCAAAGAATCAGGCGCGAGGCTCGCCTGCCTCTGCTCCTCCGACAGGGTCTATGAGCGCGAGGCCGCCGATGTCGCCACGGCGCTGGCCGCAGCCGGTGCCGCCCGCGTTTACCTCGCAGGCAAGCCCGGCGCCAACCAGGCCGCGCTGGAGAAGGCCGGTGCTAGCACCTTCCTTCACCAGGGCTGTGATACGCTTCAGATTCTGAAGGATGCATATGATCACTTTGACTAAGAACGCCGCAACACTCAACGTCATTGCCGGGCTTGACCCGGCAATCCAGAGCCACTTGCTCGGAGTTTGCCGCACTGGATGCCCGGGTCGTAGCCTGTGCTCGGGCCGGCGTAGCCGGACCCGAGTGCCCGGGCATGACGAAGGAATGAGATGACGCGCATACCACCCTTCAACGAGGTGAATTTCGGCGAGAGCAACGGCGGCGCCGCCGCGCCCGCGGCGGCGCCCGCGTGGCAGACGCCGGAAGGCATCGCGGTCAAGCCGGCTTACGGGCCGAGCGGGCTTGCGGGCCTCGACTTCCTCGACGGCCTGCCGGGGATCGCGCCTTATCTCCGCGGCCCCTATCCCACCATGTATGTGCAGCGGCCCTGGACGATCCGGCAATATTCCGGCTTCTCCACCGCCGAGGACTCCAACGCCTTCTACCGGCGCAACCTCGCCGCCGGCCAGCAAGGCGTCTCCATCGCTTTCGATCTCGCCACCCATCGCGGCTACGATTCGGACCATCCCCGCGTGACCGGCGATGTCGGCATGGCCGGCGTCGCCATCGACTCGATCTACGACATGCGGACCCTGTTCGATCATATCCCCCTCGACCGGGTTTCCGTGTCCATGACCATGAACGGCGCGGTGCTGCCGGTGCTGGCGCTCTTCATCGTCGCGGGCGAGGAGCAGGGCGTGCCTCCCGAGCAGCTGTCAGGAACGATCCAGAACGACATCCTCAAAGAGTTCATGGTGCGCAACACCTATATCTACCCGCCCCTCCCCTCGATGCGCATCGTCTCCGACATCTTCGCCTACACCTCGCAGAAGATGCCGAAATTCAATTCGATCTCGATCTCCGGCTATCACATGCAGGAAGCGGGAGCG
>DATEVP010000257.1:0-8949 GCA_035258465.1 Hyphomicrobiaceae bacterium | reverse complement strand
TCCAGCCAACCGCGAGGTCCGAGCAAGCCGATGGGTGGATCCCGAGGACAAGCCTCGGGATGACAAGCGGCTCTACGCCTGCCGGGCCGCGAGTGCCTGCTTCAGGACGCGGGCGTAGTTCTCGATGGCGAGCTTGCGGATGCGGCGCTCGTCCATCTTGCGGCGCTCCCAGTATTCGACCACGCGGCGCAGGTCGGCGTAGCCGGTGATCACCGGGTTCGATATGCCGTTCATGTCGGTGCCGAAGGCGACGTGGTCCTCGCCCAGCCAGTCGGCCATCTCGGACAGCCGGTCGGCGTAGGCCTCCACCGTCTGGCCGGCATCGGAGCGGATGGCCCACAGCCCGACCACGCCGCCCTTCGCCGCGATCGCCTTGGCCGTGTCCAGGCCGAGCTGCCGGGCCTGCGTCACGGGCAGCATGTAGGCGGGCTTGCCGGTGCGCGTCACCGAGCTGTGCGACCACACCACCGGCGCCTTGGAGACGGCCAGCGTCTGCATGACCATGTCGCTCGTGGCATGCGCGAGGTCGACGAGGACGCCCAGCCGATTGCATTCCTCCACGGCCTGCTTGCCGAACGCCGTCAGGCCGTTGTGCCGGGGCCGCTCGGTCTGGAAGTCGCCGATGGCGTTGCGGATGTAGTGCACCAGCTGGATGTGGCGGACGCCGAGGTCGTAGGCCGCCTGCAGCTGGGCGAGATCGTTGTCGAGAAAGGTCGCGCCCTCGACCGAGAGGACCACGTGCGGCTCGCCCTTGAGCGCGAGATCGACATCGGCGGGCGTGCGCACGATCTTCAGGTTCTGCTCGGCGATGTGCGCCTTGATGCGGGCCAGCTCATCCTTGAACCACGTGACTGCCGCGCCCGACTGCGGCTCGCCCTTCTGCTTGAAGCCCCGCAGCGTCCGCTGCATCCAGAGGAGGTCACCGACGAGCGACCACGCAACGAGCGTCGCGTTCCCGGCGGCCATCGATTTCGCCAGCGGCTTGCTGGCCGGCGTGTTGGGCCCGATGAACAGCAGGTGATAGTGCATGTCGGCGATGAAAACGGGGTCTTTCGCGAAGACTGTGCCCGAGAAGCTGAACGGGGACGCAAGGGCCCCTTTGAGCAGCTGGCGACGATCCATGCTGTGTTGCCCTTGGCTAGCGGCAGCCCGGGCGCCGCCGGGCGCCCACCAGTTGAAGCACAACGCCTCGAGGCCTACTCGATCATGATGGTGGCGATGTAATCCATCGTCCGGTTGACGTTGTTGGAGGGAAGAAACGTGTTGATGAGGAAAGAGGTGGGTGAGTAATTCTCAGGTATGTTCTTGTTGAAGGCGTTGGCGATCATGCGCGCCTTCCAGCCCCCCGCGATCCCACCGTTCACGCCCAGGTAGTACTGCTCCAGCGGCGCGAACTTGGGCTGCATCGACTGCGCCAGCGTCTTGTGGCCGACTGAAAGCTTGGCCATACCCTTCGGGTTGGGCACAAACACCGTGTGCAGCAGCTTGTCCCGCTCGGCGGCGGGCAACTTCAAGGCATCGATGACCATCAGTGGGCCCTCGGCAAGGCCGGTATAGGAGGAGCGGCCGCGGCGGGTGATGTAGTCGCCCGTCGCCCGCATGGGCTGCATCGCCGGCCTGACGCAGGAGGGGATGCGCGAGCCCTTGAAGGCGTCGCCGTCTTTGCGCGGATCGCAGTCCCTGAGCGCCAGCAGCGACCACACAAACTCCGAGCAGAACATGTCGACGGTGTTGGGCGGGTTCTGCCCCAGGGCCGCTTGGCCCAGATGCTTGACGAAGTCGACGGGTCTGTTCCGCTTGTACTTGGGCGCGTTGTAGTCCTGGTTGAAGCTGATCTGCTTGGGATAGATGCGCTTGGCATTGCCGGCGAGGCGGGTCGACCATTCGAGCAGGTTCGCGCGCTGGGCATCGGTGAGACCGCGGGGCCGGATGATGTGAATGAACTTGAGCGTGCCGTAATGCTGGCCGGTCAGATCGCCGCGCATTCCCGCGCCGTGGTATTCCTCGGTCAGGGGATTGTCGAGATTGTGCAGTACGCCATCCTTCACGTAGGCGATGCCGGTGTGGCTGATACCCAGCTGGACGCTGGGGTAGGCGCCGGCGCCGCCCCATTCCGAGCGAAACGTCAGCAGCACGTCGCCGGTCTTGACGAGGCCGCTCTTGCCGAGCCGGCTGGCGAGGCCCGACCGGCTCGCCACCACCAGGCGCAGGCCGACATCGCCTTGGGCGCCCTTGCCGTCGGGGTGCCTGAAATCTATGAGGCGACCGGCGGTGTCGATGTTCTTGGGCACCTCGCCCCGGGCGCTGGCCGGCACGCCGAAGTAGACCGGGATATTGAGCTTCTTCGCGATCTCCTTGTTCGACTTCTCGTCGAAGGTGAACTCTTTCGAGCCGGCCGGCGGCGCAACCAGCACGGAGCCGGCCACGGCGAGGATCGACAACACCGCCAGCGAAGTCTTGATCTTCAACATCGACACGAACTCCCCAACGCAAGCTTCATGACCCGTCCGGTCAGCATGCCCCGACACGCGTCCGGCGTCTATTCGGCGCCTTTTCGCGGCAACACCTTGGCGATTTCCGCCTCGCTGCAGCCGGCCTCGCGCAGCACATCCACCGTGTCGGCGCCGAGCAGCGGCGGCGCGCGGTCCGCCTCATCGCCAACGCCCTCCACGTTCACGGCCTGGCGCAGCGTGCGCACGACCGGTGTGGCATCCGCAAAGCGCGCCGCGAAGAAGCCGACATCGCTGAGATGGGGATCGGCGAGCAGATCGTTGGGCAGGCGCACGGGCTGGGCGGGGATATCGAGCCGCTCGAAGGTGGCGAGCCAATCGGCCGTGGTGCGCGCCGTCATGGCGGTGGCCAGCATGTCGTAGAGCTCATCGACCCGCCGGCTGCGCTCGGTGGCATTGTTGAACCAGGCCTCCTCCGCCACCTCCGGCCGCCCGATCTCGGTCAGCACCTTGCGCCAGTTCGGCGCCGAGTAGGGCAGCACGCCGACCCAGCCGTCCTTGGTCTCGTAGGGGCGCCGGCCGGGCGACAGCACGCGCACGTAGCCGACCTTGCCGGCCTCCTCGAAGGTCGCCGCGCCCAGGTGCTCGCACAGGCTGAACGCCGCCATCAGCTCGAACATCGGCACCTCGACGTAGCCCGGCGTCTGCCCCGTGCGCTCGCGGTAGAGCAGGGCCGCCAGCACGGCATAGGCAAGATGCAGGCCCGACACCTTGTCGGCGGCGATGCTGGGCGCGTAGAGCGGCGTGCCGTCGCGCATCTGAAACAGGCCCGCGAAGCCGGAGGCGGCCTGGATCACGTCGTCGTAGGCGGGTTTGCCGGCATAGCGCCCGTGCCGGCCGTAGCCGACGGCCGCGGCATAGACGATGCGGGGATTGATGGCCTGCACGGCCTTGAAGGTGAACCCCAGCTTGTCCAAGGCCTCCTGGCGCATGTTGTGCACGAAGGCATCCGCCGTCGGCAGCAGCTTGCGCAGTGCCTCACGCCCCGCCTCGCTCTTGAGGTCGAGCATGACCGAGCGCTTGTTGCGGTTGGTGTTGGCAAAGATCGCGCTCAGGCCCGGCGCCGCCTGCGGGGCAACGGGGCGCATGCTGTCGCCGTCGGGGGCCTCGATCTTGATCACTTCCGCGCCGAGATCGCCGAGGATCTGCGTGGCGTAGGGGCCGAGGATGACCGATGTCAAATCGAGGATGCGCAGGCCTTTGAGCAGCGGGATCATTCGCGGGCGACCGTCCGGGAAGGGCAGCGTCGGTATCTGGATGACGTAGCACGCGGGGGCGCGCCTCGCCTACGGTCACGCGCCGCGGCCGGCTCGGAGACGCGTGAGCTCCGAGGCGCAACTTTGCGTGTGGGAACCTCGTGCCCGCGAGCGTGTTTACCCGCCGACCCGCGAACTACCTCCCTCCCGCTTGGTAGCGGGTCAACCCAAGCGCTGCGGCGCCCTGCCCCCCAACAGGGCCCGCACCTCTTGGTGCCCTTGTCGCGTGTTCCGCCCGCCCACACATTGGGACGCAGCCCACAAGCAGGCCGCCAATCTGCTCGCGCTCTCACGTGGTCGTGATCGAGCCGCGCTGAAAATCCCCCCGAAGCGACTTGACGTTGCCGCATTCTGGCCAAATAAAACGGGCGTTCGTTTTGTTTGTGCACCGCGCGAGTATATCTCGCGGGACGCTGTAACTACCTCAAAGAGCGGCCGAATCCGATGCCCAAGCTCAAGCCAGACATCCAGCGCGCCCGCCGCGAGCACATCCTCGAGGCGGCGGAGCGGTGCTTCGCCAACACCGGCTTCCACCGCACCACCATGCACGACATCTGCAAGGAGGCCGCCGTCAGCCCCGGCGCGCTCTACGTCTACTTCGACAGCAAGGAGGCGCTGATCGCCGGCATCGCCGGGCGCGACCGCGCCGAATTCGCCGACCGGCTGGCGGCCCTGTCCGACGCGCCCGACTTCCTGAAGGCGCTGGAGACGCTGGGCGAGCACTACTTCATCGAAGAGCCCGCCTACCGCCGGCGGATGTGCATCGAGATCGGCCTGGAGTCGACCCGCAACCCGCGCGTCGGCGAGATCTTCCAGGAGGTCGACCGTTTCGTGGCCTCGGGCTTCGAGCAGCTCTTTGCGCGCCTGAAGGCCGAGGGGCGCATCGCCCCCGAGCTCGACATTCCGACAGTCGCCAAGCTGTTCCTGCTGATCGGCGACGGCTTGTTCTGGCGCCGCGCCACCGATCCTGCCTTCGACGGAAAGCTGATGGTGCCGCCGGCGCTGAAGCTGCTCGCCAAGCTGCTCAACCCCGTGCCGGCATCGACGCCAGCGGAGGCGCCGACCGCCGACGTCAAGAGAGGGTCCGCAACATGACGCACGTGCTGAAGAAGCTGACGATCGGCGCCATCGTGGTGCTGGCGGCCGGCGCTGTTGCCGTAGCGCTCGTCGCGCAGCCATCCTCCAAGCGCGCCGAGACCGTCCGTTCGGAGGAGGCGACGGCCGCCGTCGTCACCGTCGTTCGCGTTGCGATGGCCGATTTCACGGAGACCGTGCTCGCCACCGGCTCGCTGGTGCCGCGCGAGGAGATCCTGGTCGGGCCCGAGGTCGAGGGCCTGCGCGTCACCGAGGTGCTGGCCGATGAAGGCCAGCGCGTGAAGAAGGGCGATGTGCTCGCCCGCCTGGTCGCCGACACGCTCGATGCCCAGCTCGCCCAGAACGAGGCAGGCCTCGCCCGCGCAACGGCGGCCATCGCCCAGGCCAACAGCGCCATCGTCCAGGCCGAGGCGCGCGTCACCGAGAGCCGTAACGCCTTCGAGCGGGCGAAACCCCTCAAGGCCGCGGGTCACATGGCGGACGCCGCCTACGACCAGCGCGAGCAGGCGGCCCGCACGGCCGAGGCGCAGCTGCTGGCCGCCCGCGACGGCCTCACCGTCGCACAAGCCGAGAAGGCGCAGATCCAAGCGCAGCGCCGCGAGATCAACTGGCGCCGCGGCCGCACGGAGGTGGTGGCGCCGGCCGACGGCATCATCAGCCGCCGCATGGCCCGCGTCGGCGGCTTTGCGGCCGGCGCAGCGGAGCCCATGTTCCGCATCGTCGCCAAGGGCGAGGTCGAGCTCGACGCCGAGGTCACCGAGACGCGCGTCGCTGCCGTGAAGGAAGGCCAGAAGGCACGGGTCGAGACGGCGGGGGCCACCGTCGAGGGCAACGTGCGGCTCGTGTCGCCGGAGATCGACAAGGCGACCCGGCTCGGCCGCGTGCGCATCTATCTGGGCGACAACCCGGGGCTGCGCGTCGGCGCCTTTGCCCGCGGCACGATCGAGGTGGCCAAGAGCCGCGGCCTCGCCGTGCCGGCGTCCGCGGTCCTCTACGAGCCGGACGGCGCGCTGGTCCAGGTCGTGCGCAACAACCGCGTCGAGACCCAGCGCATCGTGCCGGGCCTGGCGGCCGGCTCTCTCGTCGAGGTGCGCAAGGGCTTGAGCGAGGACGACGTCGTGGTGGCGCGTTCCGGCACCTTCCTGCGGGACGGCGATGCCGTGCGCCCGGTGTTTGCCGACAAGGCCAGGTTGAGCGAGGCGCGCTGATGCTCACCTACCAGCAGATGTCCCCGGTTGTCATCCCGGGCCTTGTGCCCGGGACCCATCTCACCGCTTGCTCCGGCGCCCGGGGATGGCTGGATCCCGGCAACAAGTGCCGGGATGACAACGTCGAGAGCGCGTCATGAACTGGAACATCTCGGCCTGGTCGATCCGCCAGCCGGTGCCGGCGCTGGTGCTGTTCATGGTGCTGATCGCGCTCGGCTACGTGAGCTTCGGCCAGCTCCCCGTCACGCGCTTTCCCAACATCGACGTGCCGATCGTGCAGGTGCGCGTCTATCAGTCGGGCGCGGCGCCCTCCGAGCTCGAGACGCAGATCACGAAAAAGATCGAGGACGCGATCGCCGGCGTCAACGGCATCAAGCACCAGACCTCGACCGTCACCGAGGGCTCCTCGGTGACGCTGATCGAGTTCCGGCTGGAGGTGAACCAGGATCGCGCCCTCAACGACGTGAAGGATGCGATTGCGCGCATCCGCAGCGACCTGCCGCGCACCATCGACGAGCCGATCGTGCAGCGGCTCGAGATCGAGGGCCTGCCGATCGTCACCTACGCCGCCCGCGCGCCTGGCATGACGCCCGAGCAGCTGTCCTGGTTCGTCGACGACACCGTCGTGCGCGCGCTGCGCGGCGTGAAGGGCGTCTCGCAGATCGATCGGGTCGGCGGGGCGGATCGGGAGATCCGCATCGCGCTCGATCCCGACCGGCTGCTCGCCTTCGGCATTACGGCGGGCGACATCAACCGGCAGCTCAGGGCCACCAACGTCGATCTCGCGGGCGGTCGCGGCGAGATCGCCGGCCGCGAGCAGGCGATCCGCACGCTCGCCGGCAAGCAGTCCGTCGAGGACCTGGCGGCCACCACGATCATCCTGCCGCGGGGACGCAAGGTGCGCCTCGACCAGCTGGGCTCCGTCACCGACGCGATCGCCGAGCAGCGCACCTTTGCCACCCTCGACGGCGCGCCGGTGGTCGGCTTCGCCATCTCGCGGAGCAAGGGCGCCAGCGACGTGGTGGTGGCGGGCGACATCGCCAGGAAGATCGATCAGCTGAAAAAGGAGCACCCGGACGTCGAGCTGAAGCGCATCGATACGATGGTGGAATACACCTACGGCGCCTACCACTCGACCATGACGACCCTGATCGAAGGCGCCATCCTTGCCATCGCCGTCGTGTTTATATTCCTGCGCGACTGGCGCGCCACCGTGATTGCGGCCATCGCGCTGCCGCTCTCCATCATTCCGGCGTTCTGGGCCATCGATGCCGCGGGCTTCTCGCTGAACCTCGTCAGCCTGCTCGCCATCACCATCGTCACCGGCATCCTGGTCGACGACGCGATCGTCGAGATCGAGAACATCGTGCGCCACATGCGCCAGGGCAAATCGCCCTATCGCGCGGCCATGGAGGCCGCCGACGAGATCGGCCTTGCCGTCATCGCCATCACGCTCACCATCATCGCCGTGTTCGTGCCGGTGAGCTTCATGGGTGGCATTGCCGGCCAGTACTTCAAGCAGTTCGGCCTGGTGGTGGCGTTCGCGGTGTTCTTCTCGCTGCTGGTCGCCCGGCTCGTCACGCCGCTGCTTGCCGCCTACTTCATGCGCTCCACGCGCCGCCAGGACAAGGAAGGCTGGCTGCTCAGGGCCTATACCCGCCTCGTGCGCTGGTCGGTCTCGCACCATTACGTGACGGTTGCGCTGGGCCTTGCCATCTTCGCCGGCTCGATCGGCAGCTTCTACCTGCTCCCCTCGGGCTTCCTGCCGGCCGAGGACAGCAGCCGCCTGCTGCTGGCGATCGAGCTGCCGCCGGGATCGCGCATGGCCGAGACGCGCGACGTGACGGCGCGGATCGCGCGCGGCATCCGCGAGCGGCCCGAGGTCAGAAGCGTGTTCGTCAACGGCGGCCGCATCATGGGATCGGGCAGCGAGGTGCGCAAGGCGACGCTCGTCATCAATCTGGTGCCCAAGGAGAAGCGCGCGCTGAGCCAGGACCAGATCCGCCAGGAGATCGGCCGCAGCCTCGCCGGCGTGCCCGACATCCGCCTGTGGTTCCTCAAGGACAACGGCCAGCGCCAGTTCCAGCTGGTTGCCTCAGGCCGCGATGCCTCAGCCGTCACCAAGGTGGCGGCGGACCTGACCAGCCAGGCCAAGCGCATCCCGCTGCTCGCCAACGTCGTCTCCTCGGCCGAGCTCGACCGGCCGGAGCTGCGCGTCGTGCCGATCACGGACATCGCCGCCGAGCTCGGCGTCTCCACCGAGGCGATCTCGGAGGCCGTGCGGATCGCCACCATCGGCGACATCGGCGCCAACCTCGCCAAGTTCGACGTCGGCGACCGGCAGGTGCCGATCCGCGTCCAGCTCGACGAGAAAGCGCGCAGCGACCGCCAGATGCTGGAATCGCTCAAGGTTGCAACGGGCGCGGGCGCGGCGGTGCCGCTCTCGGCCGTGGCGCGGTTCGAGCTGGGCCAGGGCCCCACCGCGATCGACCGCTACGACCGCAGCCGCCGCGTGGTGATCAGCGGCGACCTGGTCGGCGACGTGCCGCTCGGGCGCGCCGTCGAGCAGGTGATGGCGCAGCCTGCCGCCAAGAACCTGCCCGAGGGCGTCGAGCTCAAGCAGTTCGGCGACGCCGAGATCATGGGCGAGGTGTTCGAGAGCTTCGCCAAGGCCATGGGCGCCGGCATCATGATGGTCTATGCGGTGCTGGTGCTGCTGTTCGGCAGCTTCCTGCAGCCGATCACCATCCTCTTCTCGCTGCCGCTGTCGATCGGGGGCGCCATCGTGGCGCTGGCGATCACGGCCAAGCCGATCAGCCTGCCGGTGGTCATCGGCATCCTGATGCTGATGGGCATCGTCACCAAGAACGCCATCATGCT
>DATEVP010000256.1:0-6661 GCA_035258465.1 Hyphomicrobiaceae bacterium | reverse complement strand
AGCCTTTCTGTACGCGAGCCGATGATCGGTGCATGGACCCCGTGCCGCCGCCGCCCGCGACGAAGCTGCGGCGGCTGCACGCGGTGACGTTCGTGGGCGTACTGCGATCGCCAACACCGTCCTGAGCTTGTCGAAGGGCGGATGAGTGGCACCGTTGGCGGCCGCGCGCTTCGACAGGCTCAGCGCGGAGGCGCGGGGAGAGGGAGCGGCGCGGGCTGGCGTTTACCGTGATCGGAGTTTCCGGCGTGCTTGGCGGGATCGCACTTATCCCCGCTGGGGGTCGGCGCGTGTATCGTCGCGCTCGCTCCGCCCCACAAAGGGGTCGCGCTCATGAGGCGTCATCGGCGTGAGGGCGAAGTGCAGTGCCGGGCCGGCTCAACGCAAAAGCCGGCAACGGGGCTCAGCGTCGCCGCCGGGTGGGAATCCCGGTCCCCGAGTGAGGTTAAAAGCGACGATCAGGCCAGAAACCCTGCGCGGGGCGGCGAGGTGCCGCCTGCAAATATAATGGATTGCGGTGCCCGCCGTCCCGCAGCCCCTTGGAAATGAGCAAAGCCTCGAGCGGAAAGCCGCTGCGAGGGCGAAGGTGTTGAGACATTCGGAATGCGCCGCGCGCGGATCGCAAGGAAGAGGTGGAAAGCGCTATTGCCACCTGAGATCGAACGGCGTCAGCGACACTTTCGTGTCCTTGGGCGCCGAGGCCGTGATCGAGGCGTCTTCCGCGCCGTAGAAGACATCGACCGAGACGCCGGAGACGGCGACGCCGGGCCTGGAGCGATAGGCCATGTCGGTGCGCTCGATCGCGAGGCTGCCGTCGACCCAGGCGCGCAGGATGCCGTCGGCCTGCTTGAGCGTGTTCAGCACCGCCTCGAGCTCGAGCTTGACCCAGCGCCCGCGCGGAAACGTGAACGACTCGCGTTCCGCGAGGAAACGCTCGGTCTTCTCGCCGGTGGTGACGCGCAGGGTCGCGCCGCCGCGGCGGTCGGGGCGCCAGGCCAGACGCGCCACGAAACCGTCGGCCGATTGGCCCGCCAGATCCGCGCCGCGAATGCCGGGCAGCACGCCGCCGCGGTGGGACTCGAAGTTGGCCGGCAGGAGGACGGAGTAGCTGAGGCACGCCGCCGTCTTGCCGCGGGCTACACGGGGCTGCCAGGGGAAGCTGACGCCGCCCTTCGGCTGCGTCTCGCTGAGCGGCGAGCCGGAGCCCCGCGGCAGCTTCACGTTGAGCACGAGGGGAGCCGGCGCATCCTCGAGCCGGCCGACGCTCAAGTTCTCCAGCACGCCAGCATCGTTGCCGCCGAGGCTCGACTGCAGGTCGGCGGCGGTGAGGGTGACGTCGGCGCGCTCGAGCGCGAACACGGCGGAGTTGAGATAGCGCTCGCTGCAGGGTGTGGCGGTGGGCGCGAATACGTACGACCGCAGCACGCCCACCAGCGCGCCAACGGTTATCAGCACCGCCGCGGCGTTGAAGATGATCACCTTGGCGGCGTGCGGCTTCATGCGGTCCCCTGGGAGCCGCTGGCGAGCACGCGCGAATGGCTCGCGCGGCGGGCGCTCCCACGCACCGCTTTATCACCAGGCCCTAAAGGAATTGCTAAACGCCTGTTAACCCGCACCGCAGCGGCGATCTGGCGGCGCTCATGCGGGCAGGATCTTGCCCGGGTTCATGATGCCGTCGGGATCGAGGGCGGTCTTGATGGCGCGCATGACGCTCAAGCCCTCGCCCAGCTCCGCCTTCAAGTATTTCATCTTGCCCTGGCCGATGCCGTGCTCGCCCGTGCAGGTGCCTTCCATGGCGATGGCGCGCTCGGCCAGCCGATCGAGAAACGTCTCGACCGCGGCCATCTCCTTCGGATTGGCGCGATCGATCATGGGTTGGGTGTGGAAGTTGCCGTCGCCCGCATGGCCCGCGATCGGCGCAATCAGACCCAGCGACTTGATATCCTCCTGCGTCTCCAGCACGCATTCGGCGAGTCGCGAGATCGGAACGCAGACGTCGGTTGCAAGCGCTTCTCTTCCCGGCCACGTGCTCTTGACGGCCCAATAGAACTCGTGTCGCGCCTTCCACAGCCGGCGGCGGTCCTCCTCCTTCTCGGCCCAGTCGAAGCGGATCGCGCCCTCCGCTTCGGCGATCTGGCGGAACATCTCGACCTGGTCGCGTGCCGAGACCTCCGTGCCGTGAAACTCGAGGAACAGGGTCGGCTTCTCGTCGAGTGTGAGCTTCGCGTGCCTGTTGACGGCGTGGATGGCGAAGGGGTCGATGATCTCCATGCGCGCCACGCCGAGGCCCAGCTGGATCGACTGGATCACGGCGTTGCAGGCCCCTTCCAGCGTCTGGAAGGGACACACGGCGGATAAAATCAGCTCGGGGATGCCGTAGAGGCGCACGGTGAGCTCGGTGAAGATGCCGAGCGTGCCTTCCGAGCCCACCATCAGGCGCGTCAGATCGTAGCCGGCGGCCGACTTGCGCGCGCGCTGCGCCGTCTTGACGACCGAGCCGTCGGCCAGCACGGCCGTCAGGTTGAGCACGTTCTCGCGCATGGTGCCGTAGCGCGCGGCCGTCGTACCGGAGGCGCGCGTCGAGGCCATGCCGCCGATGGTTGCCTCCTCGGCGCCGGGGTCGACGGGGAAGAACAGGCCGAGATCGCGCAGGTAGTCGTTGAGCTGCTTGCGCGACACGCCGGGCTCGACGCGGGCATCGAGGTCGCGCTCGTTGACGGCGAGCACCCGGTTCATGCGCGAGAAGTCGAGGCTGAGCCCACCGCAGGGCGCGTTGATGTGGCCCTCGAGCGAGGTGCCGGCGCCGAAGGGGATGATCGGCACGCGATGGGTGCCCGCCACCCGCACCACCTCGCGCACCTCGTCCTGGGTCTCCACCCAGATCACCGCGTCGGGCGGCTGGTTGGGGATCCAGGTGATGGTGTTGGCATGCTGGCGCCGGATCGCCTCGCCGGTCTGCAGCCGGTCGCCGAAGCGCTGGCGCAGGACGGCGATCGCCGTTGCGATATCGCCGGCCTTGCCCGCTTGCAATGCCTCCACCGCCGTTTCCATCGCCTGCCCCTTGCCCATCGGCCGTTGTCACCTGCCCGGATGCTAAGGCGGCTCGCCACACCGCACCAAGCCGCGTTCGCAAACGATGTTCACACAGTCGTGTAGCGATGTGAAGGGCAGCCTGTCTTGCGGCGCAACGGAACCGGTTCGATGTAGCGTTCAAGTGCTATCGACGTGCGCGCGCCAAGACGCGCCGAGGAGACTGACTATGCTGAGCAATGTTCTGCGCTGGCGCTCCAACCGGCTCGTGGCCGGGAACGAGAACGCGCGAGATCGCGCGGGCCGACCGCAGGATGCCGTCTCGGCTGCCAACGTCCGCGCCTTGGCGACGGGCGCCGCACTCGCCGTTTCGCTCGACAGCTCGCCGGCGGTGCTGGTCAGCATCTACGACTATGCCCATCGCTATCGCGACAAGGGTCGCCGCAGCGCCTGAGGCGCCGCCTCGCAGCGGGACGGCCGCACTGCCATTCGCGTGCTGGCCAACCGCGTTCCGCCTCACGAGGGCTGTGCTTCCAAGGCGCCAGCAAACCGCTGCAACGCGGCGACGCGCTCATCGACCGAGGGGTGGGTCGAGAACAGGCCGCTGACCCGCTCCGCCACCGGGTTCTCGATGAAGAAAGCTTCCATGCGCGATGGGACATCGAAGCTCGGCCGCGTCTCGATCTTGCGCAGCGCGCGGATCAGGGCGTCGGGGTTCTTGGTCAGCTCGGCTGAGCCCGCGTCCGCCAGGAACTCGCGCGAGCGCGACAAGGCAAGCCGGATCAGCGTCGAGACGCCCCAGGTGACGAGGATGATGGCAATGGCGATGGCGATTGCCAGGATGGCGCCGCCGCCGCCGCTGCTGCGGCCGCCGCCATCGCCGCCGCGCCGGCCGCCGTCATCGTCGCGGTCGCGGCGCCAGCCGCCGCCGGCGGTCGAGGAGCCCCAGGGCCCAGCCGTCCTGGAGCGCGGCGCCCAGCCGTAGGGGAAATCCCAGCCGCGGATGACGAGGTCGCCGAAGAAGGCAAAGATGCCCGCGAAGATCACGGCCACCACCATCAGCTGCGTGTCGCGGTTGCGGATGTGGGTGAGCTCGTGCGCCAGCACGGCCTCCAGCTCCTCCTCGCTCAGCGTGTCGATGAGGCCGCGGGTCACGGCCACGACGTACTGGCCCTCGCGCAGGCCGGCGGCGTAGGCGTTGAGCGCCGGCGTCTCCATGATCTGCAGCGCCGGCATCGGCAGCCCGCGCGAGATGCACAGGTTCTCGAGCACGTTGTAGAGCTTGGGCGCCTCGGCGCGCGTCACGTTGCGGGCACCGGTCGCCATGCCGATCAAGGCCCGGTGCGCGAAATAGGCAATCACGAACCAGATGAGCGCGGCGGCCATGGCGATGGGCCAGGAGCGGCCGAACTGGTCTGCGGCGCCGGCAACGATCTCCTCGAACGTGCCGCCGAGGAACGCGCTCCAGATCAGCAGCAGCGAGAACAGCAGCGCATGCAGCAGCGCGACGAAGCCGGCGAGCAGAAGGGCCGAGCGCAGCCGGTTCGCCTGGATGTGTCCGTAGAGGCCGTAGGCTTGGAGCATCGTGGTGGCCTCCCTCTCCCCGCGCTCCGCAACGGTTCCGCGTCCGCCATCAGCGCGGGGAGAGGGTCGGGGTGAGGGGCGGCAACTTGCTCCGTCGGCGCTTGCGGCTGCCCCTCACCCTAACCCTCTCCCCATGCTGAAGAAGCATGGGGAGAGGGGATATCTCCCTAGAACTTCACCTGCGGGGCCGTCGAGACGGCTTTGCGCTCCGCTTCGTCGAGGTTGAAGAACTCCTGCGGCGAAAAGCCCATGGACTGGGCGAACAGCACGGCCGGGAAGCTCTCGCGCGTGGCGTTGTATTCGGCCGCCGCATTGTTGAAGAAGCGCCGCGCGGCGGCGATCTTGTTCTCGAGATCCGAGAGCTCGCCCTGCAGCTGCTGGAAGTTCTGGTTGGCCTTGAGGTCGGGATAGGCCTCGGCGAGCGCGAAGAGCTGGCGTAGCGCGCCTTGCAGGACGCCCTCGGCGGCGGCTTGCGCGGCTGGGCCCTGGGCGGTGACCGCGGCGTTGCGGGCCTTGATCACGTTCTCCAGCGTCTGCTTCTCGTGCGCAGCGTAGCCTTTGACGGTCTCGACCAGATTGGGCACCAGGTCGTGACGCTGCTTGAGCTGCACGTCGATGTCGGAGAAGGCCTGGCGGCAGCGCTGGCGCAAGGACACCAGGCCGTTGTAGGTCATGACGACCCACAGGACGGCGAGCACGACGACGGCGAGTACGATCCAGCCGGTCATTCCCATCGCGAAACCTCCGTGCGCGCCCCCGCGCCTGCCTAGCACGATTTGCCGGCGACCCTCTTAACATTCCGTTGTGCGGGAATCTCGGCAACTCAATCTGTTAGGCGTTTACACCCCCATTTTCTGCTGCTGCGCGCAAATCGTGGCAAGCTGCGCTTGTTCGTGACGCCTCTATTCGTCCTGCTCGCGGTTGCATCGCGAGCGACCACGCCAAGCGCCACAACCTACGCTGACGTGGCCAGACACTCCTGGATTTGGGCAGGGCGCCGAAATTCTTCCCCGTGAGTTCCTACCGCGGCAGGTCGCTGCGGCCCATCAGGTAGCGGTCGATGGCGTGCGCGGCCTGGCGGCCCTCGCGAATGGCCCACACGACCAGGGACTGCCCGCGCCGGATGTCGCCCGCCGCAAACAATTTCTTGCGCGCCTTGATGCGGTAATCTCTGTCGTCGGCGTCGAGACCCTTGAAGCGCCCGCGCGGCACCACGGAGAGGCCCAGCTGCTCGACGACGTCGCTTTCCACCGGCCCCGCGAAGCCCATGGCGAACAGGACGAGGTCCGCCGGCAGCTCGCCCTCGCTGCCGGGCACCGGCTTCAGGGCGCTGTCGACGCGGGTGTAGAGCAGCTTCTCGACTTTGCCACTCCTGCCGGCGAAGCCCGTGGTCGAGATCGAGTATTCGACCTTGGCGCCTTCCGCCTGGCTGGAGGAGACGCGCAGCTTCAGCGGCCAGTGCGGCCACGAGAGCCCCTTGTTCTCCTTCTCCGGCGGCATCGGCATGATCTCGAGCTGGGTCACGGATTTGGCGCCCTGCCTGAACGAGGTGCCGATGCAGTCGCTGCCCGTGTCGCCGCCGCCGATGACGATGACGTGCTTGCCCTCCGCCGTGACCTGCGGCTCGTCGCGCTGCGGCTCGCCCGAGACGCGCCGGTTCTGCTGCGGCAGGAAGTCCATGGCGAAGACGAGGCCGGCGAGGTCGCGCCCCGGCGAGGCGGCGAAGAAGTCGAACGGCTGCTCGGAGCCGCCCGCCAGCAGCAGCGCATCGTGCCGGCCCTCCAGCTCCTCGGCCGCGATGCTCTTGCCGACATGGGCGTTGCAGTGGAAGACGACGCCTTCCGCCTCCATCTGCTTCACGCGCCGCTCGACGATGTCCTTCTCCATCTTGAAGTCGGGGATGCCATAGGTCAGCAGGCCGCCGGGCTTGGCGGATTTCTCATAGACGTGCACCTCGTGGCCGGCGCGCGCCAGTTGCTGGGCGGCGGCGAGGCCCGCGGGGCCAGAGCCGACGATCGCCACCCGCTTTCCCGTCTTGCTCTCCGGCGGC
>DATEVP010000255.1:0-3195 GCA_035258465.1 Hyphomicrobiaceae bacterium | reverse complement strand
AGGGATTCGCGTTGCAGACATATGACAGGGGCGGGACCGGCGAAGGGGCAGAAAAGGCCGCCAGTTCGGCAACGCGCGCGCCAGCGGGGAGGCAACGCTGTTACCGAACTGGCCAAGCATCGGACGAACCCGAAGGCAGGGCGCGTCCGAACCCATGAGCTGACTCCGGTGGGCGGGCCGCTAAGCAGATCGGGCCCAAAATCGGGTGTGCGGAGCTTGGCATGGCTACATGTCCGTTCGGTAATGGTGCGACAACAGAATCATGACAGGTCGAAAAGCGCGCCAATGCCCAGCGATTGCAGCCTCGGGGTTTCTCACTGTCATTTGAACGTCACATACGGCCGTGCCGCCGTCCGGCCCGAGCCTGGCGAGCGCGTTGCTCATCAGCAGAAGCGTCGTCGGGCAGATGTCCGGGCAATTGGTGAAGCCGAAAAAGATGGCGTAGGGCGTGCCGGCCAGCGTCGCGCTCGAGAACGCCTTGCCGTTGTGATCGACCAGCTCGAAGCGTCCGCCGAGATTGGCGGCCGGCGCCTGGGCGTGGGCTAACGCGCCGAAAAAGCCAGCACGATCAAGAGCCGGACCAAGCGCAGGGATGGCAATGCTCCTCGCTCAGTGACGCATGTGCCCCCCGGACTGGGCACCGATCGGGGCGACCCGGTACTCGATTTCGACCGAACCGGCCTTCTCGAACACCAGCGTCCCCTTCACGGTCTGCTTTTCCTTGAGACCCTCGCGCAGTCCCGTGAACATGAGGTGGTAGCCGCCGGGCTTCAGCTCAACCGATTGACCGGGCTTGATCTCCAAGCCATCGAGCTTGCGCATCCGCATGATGCCCTCGCTCATGGTCATCTCGTGAACCTCCACGTCGGTCGCCGCCGGCAGCGACCCTCCAATCAGCCGATCGGGCTGCGGGCCCCTATTGGTGATCTTCAGGTAGCCGCCGGCGACCCGTGCGCCCGCCGGTGTCGCCCTGGCCCAGGGGGCTTCGATGACGAGCGAGCCGGCCTTGTAGGATTGTGATGCGTCTTGAGCGAAGACCGAGCCGACGAGGAGCACCGACGTGGCAGCGCCGATCAGGATTGAGCGTAGCATTGCAGCCTCTCCACGACGGTAAGGACCGTTGGTCATCGGGTCAACGCACGAGCGGGCGCCAACCTAGCGGGCGCCGGGCTGCTCGATATTGAGCGGCAGGCAGTTGCGGTGGCCGGCGTCGAAGCAGGCCCGAATGCGCGAGTAGGTTCGCAGTTGGTCGATCATCCAGCCGCCGAACACCACGATGATGATGACGACGCCCAACGCCGCGAGGTTCTGCTGCGTGCGCAGGCGGTAGTCGACTTCATCGGGCTGTTGGGATTCGCCGCAGGCGCGGCCGACCCCGCCGAGCGCCGCGGGCGGTTCCACCTTTCCGCCCAGCCGGCCCGCGGATCGCGGCCTCTTGAAGGGAACGACGGTCATGGCGCCAGCCTGGAAGCTTCAGCTCGATTCGGTCAAGTCGGCACGCCGTTTCAGGATCGCTTCCGCCTTGGACGCCGGGATCTTGAACTCCCACCCCTGCGTGCGGCGGGTGATCTCCTCGGCGGTCGCCTTGCTGTCGCCCTCGCCGGTGGCGGCCAGCGCAAGCCAATACTCCTCGCCCTGCTTGCGCAGCTTCAAGGTGACGCCAAGGCCGCCGTCGCCCTCGATCTTGGCAACGCCAGCCTCGCCGCCGCTGCTGCCGTCCGGCTTGCGAACATCTTCCAGGTCGATGGAGCCCACGGCGCGCACGATCGCATCGATGTTGGCGCCTTCCTTGAGCTTCTGGTCCTTGGGCAACGCGGAGAGCGCATGCTTGTCGCCCTCGCGCGCAATCTTCAGCGGCTCCTCGCCGGGGATCTCGATCGAGACGCCCGCGATCTTGGCCGCGGCGAGATCGAAAACCTGCGGCCGCACCCAGTCGCGCACGCCGAGCCCAACATCGACGTCGGCGCCGGTGAGCCAGGCCTGCGCCTCGCCCGGCCGACGCATGTAGGTGCCGCTCTTGCTGGCGCCGAAGGCGTCGAAACGCTTCTTGCCCACGATCGCCTCGCCGACGACGGCGCCCTTGTCGTCGAGCAGGCGCACGAGCCGCGACTTGGCGTCCTTGGCGCCGGGGTCCTCCAGCTCGAGCAGCGCGAGACGATCCTTGCTCTGCGTCTTCGGCTCGATCGTCTCGGCCTGGGCGAGCTTGACGATCAGGGCGCGCACGCTCTCGCTCTTTGCCGGATATTGCCCCCGATCGGCCAGCGCCCAATTCTCCTTCTCGCGCGTGAGCGCCAGTGTCTTGCCGCCCTGGCTGAGCTCGATCTTGGCGATCCTGTCGGCTTGCGCGGCAAGGCCGGGCAGGAGCGCGGTGCCGGAGATCCTGGTCGGCGCCCAGCGATTGTTGGAGGCATAGGAGACGATCGCGAACAGCAGCGCGAGCGCGGTGACGGCCACGAGGGCGGCAAAGGGTTTCGGCTTCATGGCCGCTCTCCGCTCTCGCCAGACGCGATGGAATAGTTGCGGCGGCGGCGCTGCACGGCCGCCCAGCCGACGCCGGCGGCGCCGATCAGCAGCGGCACCAGCGCGATGTTGGCGAACTTGATCCAGCCGTCGAGCCGGTCGATATCCTCGCGCAGCGCCCGCTTGACCTCGCGCAGCTCGCGCCGCGTGGACAGCATGTCGGCGCGGAACTTGTCGATCGACTGCCGATCGCTCTCGCTCAGGATCACGGCGCCGCCCTCAGCCCCGCTCTCGAACTTGGCGAGCTGGTCCTGCACCTCCTTGAGCTTGGCGGTCAGCGCCTGCTCCTTCTCGCGGTAGCGGCGCTCGGCATCGCGGCGCAGCTCGGCGACCAGCTTGAAGGGCCGCTCGTCGGTGCCGCGCGCGCGCAAGGCGATCAGGGATTCGGAGCCGGAGAGATTGTCCAGCGCGTTGACGACGAAGGCCGAGTTGCTGGCGTTGGGGATGGCCACCTGCTGGCCGAGGAACTCGCGCGTGTCGACCCAGAACTGATCGGCGAGCATATCCGTGTCGGCGACGACGATGACGTTGATGCGGCCCGTAACCTTGTGCGGCTTGGCCGCCTCAGACTTCTCCTCCTTGGGCTTGCCCTCCGTGGCTTTGGCGTCTTTGGATTCGGTCTCATTCGCCTTGGCGTCCTTGCCTTTCGTATCTTTGGATTTGTCCGCCTTGTCG